>JAEXTA010000081.1 GCA_023453665.1 Bacteroidota bacterium
GATTTGTCACATCAATTAAAATCTTATTTGAAAGATTCTGATGCCCCGCAATTTCAAGTGCGTTTTTAGTTCCTCCCCATAGTGTGCAAAGAACTATGAGTTCACCGAAAGAAGCGGCTTCTTCAAAAGAGCCTGTTGAACCTTTTGTTCCGGCTTGTTTTTGCCAATCAGTAAGTTTAGAAGTATCGCGTGTACCGATTTTTATTTCGTGACCTGAGCGGATTAAACCAAGACCTAATTGCTGACCAACTACACCGGAACCGAGAATACCGATTTTCATAAAGACCTCCGATAAAGATTAAGATAAAGAGAAAGATAATTGTTTATTAAGTGAGTTCAGGAAAAGAAAGTTGTACTATTTGAATCCGTACTTTTTTATATGCTTGTAAGCAAGATAACCAACCGCTGCTGTTTGTGCCGTGCCGAGTATGTAATACAACGGTTTCATTTTTTGCTGGCTTTGATACTGCTGCATCAATGGTGAAAGCAGATCTTCGTAGGGAAGATCATTATTCTCAAATGAAAAAAAATTTTTATTGAGCACTACTTTTGATTGAAGCCACAACTTACTGTTGTCGGTATTTAACTCTGTTATACCTTGTAAAGTTGTATATCTTAAGAACTCAGCTTTGTTAATAAGAAAATTCAGATCAGGACTTTCCTGCCGATATCCTGTATTACTGCTGTCATTAAATATAACAGTATCATCCATTTGGGCAATCAATAGCTGATTTACTAAAAACATTATTGCACAGAGAAATAGTATTCTGATCATAGTTCAACGGATAATTGTCAAGGGCTAATTTATCAGATTGAAATGAGAAATGCCAAACCAATAAAAGGGATGATTAGTTTTCTTCTTTGTTCTCCCCGTTTGACGTTTTCTTTAATCTGTTTGCTTCGCTTAATAATTTTTTAAGAAGAAATTCAATCTGTGCATTTACACTCCGAAAATCGTCTGCCGCCCATTTTTCAAGGGCGGCATAAATATTTTCATCTAATCTTAAAAGGAATTTTTTCTTTTCACTCATGATTATTATTCATCTTTCATCCTGCGGCAGCGCTACGTTTGTGTTGCAGAATTATATACCATCCTAAAAATATTATCCATGGATTTTCATCAATGACCGGAGATGCTTTGTGTATTTCGACAATATTTTTATCCTTAAAGGCAAAAGTATTCTTAAACAAAATAAGTAGTTCTCCTGATGCTGTACTTATTTCACATGCTCTTTTAAACATTCCATATTTGAAGTAAAGTTTTTCGCCTCTTGGCAATGTTAATACTCCTCTTGTCCGCCAGAAATTAGCTTCATACTTTGCCAGTGGATATGATTGACCTGACTTATATACGAGCACTTCTGATCTCCAGATGCTCGGTTGTTTCATTTCATATTTTTCACCGAATATTTCAACAACTGTATCAGTACTAAAAAATCTTGGATAATCCATTACACCAATAACTTCTTCGGCGTTCTTAAGATTAAAGATTCTTTTGAAAACTGAAGGCTGCATCAGTATAAGATCATTACCTGGTAATATTGAAATACTTTTCATTTTTATTTCTGATAATTTATTGATACAAAGTTCCGGTATTTATAACCGGCTGTGCTTCCGATTCAGAAACAAGCGCAACCATAAGATTATTTACCATTGTTGCTTTTTTATCTTCATCAAGATTTACAATATTCTGTTCGCTTAAAGCTGTCAGCGCCATTTGAACCATACCTACAGCGCCTTCAACAATTTTTGTTCTTGCTGCAATTATTGCCTGTGCCTGCTGTCTTCTTAACATTGCCTGTGCAATTTCCTGTGCATAAGCCAGGTGAGAAATTCTTGCTTCAACAATTTCAACACCGGCAACTTCAAGTCTTGTTTGAAGCGTATTCTTTAAACTCTCGGCAATTTCATGCGGAGTTCCTCTTAATGAGGGTTTATCATCTTCATCAACATCATAAGGATATTCAGATGCAAGTGTACGAATAGCAGTTTCACTTTGAATGTCGACAAACTGTTCGTAGTTCTCAACATCAAATACTGCTTTTGCAGAATCTGTTACCCGCCATACAACGACAGCACCGATCTCAATTGGATTACCATGAAGATCATTCACTTTAATTTTCTGGCTGTTGAAGTTTCTTATTCTTAAAGAAACTTTTTTTCTTGCTGTAAACGGATTAACCCACCAGTAACCTGAATCCCGGATAGTTCCGGTGTATTTACCAAACAAAATTAATACTCTTGAATCATTCGGCTGAACAACTGAAAATCCGCTCGCCATAAGAATGATTACAAAAATCATAGGGATAAATACCCAGAGTATTTGTGGATTATCAGTACGAATTCCAAGAACAAGCAGGTAAACTTCAAGTACCATCAGAGCGAGAAGAAGGAATAACAACAGGAAACCGTTCAATTTGTTTGCGCGTCTTTCAACTATCTTTTCCATTTTTTAACCTTTCTAAATTTGCTATCGTAATGATATCATATTGCTATCAATATGTCAAGAAAAATCTTCATAAACGCAGTATTTTGTGACGAGTGGAAAAAATGAGCAGTTTTCAGATATGAATTACTGGATGGAATTTAGCAGTTGGAAATTTCGAATTGATGAATTAGATGCTTGACTTTAATTCCCTCTGTGGTACTCCGTGACTTCTCTGTGGTTCTCTGTGAAAGAATTTTAATATAATTAAGTACTCGTCTCCGCCCCTGTTTTTAGGTCGTCAATATTAATCGAATGACTGATCACATCAACGCCTGCTTTAAGTATTATAAATAATGCAAGCACAACCAGATCTCCACTAACAGAAAATACGGTTCCAATCATTCCAATAAATCCGCCGAAGATTATAATAAGGTGCATAGGAATTATTCTCACATAAGGCGCGAACATAATTGTTCCGATATTCGGCAGTTCAGCACTGACTTTTTCTTTCTCCTTAATAAATTCAAAAATGTAACTCACTATAAACATCCCAGAAGAAACCAAAAGATAAATTCCGTCTATTCTTCCCGGACCTGAAAAATTAAAATCAGAAAAGCTTGTAAGAAATACTGCATATATAACGTGAAAAAATCCGTAATGAAATAAAAAGAAAACTGATGAGGAAATTTTTGTTGCTCTTGTAGGTAATACTTCTTTGTTGTTCTGTTTAAATCCTTCCGTTGAAAATTCTTTAAGAGTTATCATCTTAAAAAAATTAAACACCCCGATTATTACACTTTGAATCCAGTAAACCCAAAGCACGTCCATAACAGACAGGTTATCGACTATTGCATATACAGCTATTAGTAAATTTGAAATTACCAGAGACAAAACCGGTGGTTTAACAAGGTTTTCTTTGGTAAATGCTTTGTTAAAAATTTCTTTTGAAGAAAGCCGCTTTTGGTTCATTATTTTCTTCCGGGTTAAGGATTTCTATAGTCCATTTGTTCTATTTTAACCAGACATACATCTATTATGCCACTCATCAACAGGGTTTATTTTAAAATAAACCCTAAAATAAACCTTTGTACAATGCACCCGCATTTCCTGCCGAGTAATTTTGTACCGTTCATTCAGATCATTTTACAAACAATTACACGGAGAAGGTTTTGATAACAATGGGTGCTATGAGAATAAAAGCAATTATCGTTTTGATGATTTTGTTCAGCCAGGTTTTATCTGCACAGGATGTAAAAAAATTATCATTGGAAGAATCAATAAAAATCGGTTTTGAAAACAGCAAACAGCTTCATACTTATGAATCACGAATGAATTCAGCAGAAGCAAAACTTAGTGAGGTTATTTCGGGAAGACTTCCTTCACTGAGTTTTAATGCTTCATATACAAGATTAAGTAAGATCGATCCTTTCACACTTTCAACACCGTTCGGAAGTTTTGATCTTTCCCCGAACATTAACAACAATTATAATTTTAAGTTGAGTTTACAGCAGCCTTTGTTTACAGGATTTCGTTTAAAGAGCAGTACAGAGATTGCAGAGTATTCAACTTACGCCACAAAAGAAAATTACAGGAAGGAAGAACAGAACCTTGAGTACAACATTAAAAATGCTTACTGGGGTTTGTTCAAAGCACAGAAAATTAAAGAAGTGATAGACGAAAATGTTGAACAGATAAAAGCCCACTTAAAGGATGTTGAAAATCTTTATAAAGTCGGGTTAGCAACAAATAATGATGTTCTCAAAATTCAGGTTCAGCTTGCAGAAGCACAGTTGAGACAAATCGATATTAAAAATTCTGTACAGCTTGCAATGGTTAACCTTAACAATGTAATTGGTATTCCGCTTTCAACTAAGACAGAAATTACTGATGATATTAACCGCACTGAATCAATAAACAATTCTCTTGATGAACTTACTTCAGCAGCAATTGAAAACAGACCTGATATAAAAGCAACAGACTATCTTGTCAAAGCAAGTGAAACAGGAATAACACTTGCGCAGTCAGGCTGGTTTCCGCAGGTATATCTTGCAGGAAATTATTATTACTCTAACCCAAATCAACGCTACTTCCCTGTTGAAGAAAAATTTAAATCCAATTGGGATGTAAGCGTGATGCTATCTTTTGATTTGTGGAACTGGGGAAAAACTTCACATCAGACAACACAGGCTGAAATGCAGTATGAAGAAAGTAAAGACATGCAGAAAATTTTAAAAGATGCTGTTGTACTTGAAGTGACTCAAAGTTATCTGAACATGCTTCAGTCAAAAGAAAAACTTTCCGTATCGGAATTCAGTGTTAAACAAGCTGAAGAAAATTACCGTGTATCAAGCGAGTTGTTTAAACAGGGACTAACCCTTAACTCAGAATTACTTGACGCTGAAGTTGCTTTACTTCAGGCAAAGACAAACCACGTACAAACATTGGTTGATCTTGAATTAGCTAAAGCAAACCTGGAAAAATCGGTCGGCGGTTTATAAAAAGATTTTTGAAAAATAATTATAAAGGAATAATGATATGACAGGTGAAAATAAATCAGGCGGTTTGTGGACGAAGATAAAAATTATTGTCGTTGCAATTATTATTGTTGGCGGAGTAGGCGCTATACTTATGCACAACAAAGCCAAACTCCAGGCAAAATCAAATGAAGAAGTGATTAATTCTTATCCTGTTTCCGTTACAAAAGCAGAAACAAAAACCGTATCTAATACACTAGAACTTGTTGGAACAATAACAGGTGATAATGATGTTGCTGTGGTTGCTGAAGCATCGGGACGCGTTATTGGTGTGTACGCAAAGATCGGTGACTACGTTTCCAAAGGTTCAATTATAATTCAGCTTGACGGTGAATTAAAAAATGCCGCGTTCAAAACTGCAGAAGTTAATTATGAAAAAGTTAAGAAAGACTTTGAACGTTACGAAGCTTTGTACAATGAAAAATCAATTCCTGTAAGCAGACTTGAGGCAGCAAGACTAGAACTCCAGGCTGCAGAATCACAACTGATAGTTGCAAGAAGAGAATTCAACAATACAAAAATCACTGCACCTATTTCAGGTGTTGTTACAGCTCGTTCGGTCGATGTTGGCAATTATGTTAGCAACGGAAGTGTTACCTCAAACATAGTTGATATATCAAAGTTGAAAGTAAAATTGAACGTGGCTGAAAAAGATGCGTTCAAATTAAAATCCGGTGACGCGGTTGAAATCACAACCGATGTTTATCCCGGTGTTGTGTTCAACGGAAAGATAGCAACCATAAGCGACAAAGGTGATGATGCTCACACATATCCTGTTGAAGTTTCATTAATGAACAGCAAACAGAATCCTTTAAAAGCCGGAATGTTCGGTCGTATAAAATTCATTTCGCTTAAAACTACTGAATCGATTGTAATACCGAGAGAAGCGCTTGTCGGGAGTGTTAAAGACGCAAGAGTATTTGTTGTTGAGAACGGAATAGCACGCGAACGCAAGATCACACTCGGCGCTACTTATGATAATTATGTGCAGGTAATGAGCGGCTTAGTTAACGGGGAAGTTATAGTTGTCAATGGTCAGAATAATCTGAAAGATAATTTTAACGTTGATGTTATAAACTAATATCACGCAGAAAAGATAAAGGAAATTAAAATGACGATTACAGAACTTGCAATAAAAAGACCAACGTTGATTGTAGTGATATTTGCTGCGCTGACTGTGCTTGGAATATACAGTTACACGCAGCTTAGTTACGAACTTTTACCCAAGATGAATTCCCCATGGGTTACAATTACAACTGTGTATCCAGGGGCTTCCCCGAATGAAGTTGAAACATCCGTTACCAAACATATTGAAGATGCTATATCAAGTGTTGATCAGCTTAAAGCGATAAGATCAACATCTGTTGAAGGTGTTTCATTTGTGATGGCTGAGTTTGATCAGTCTGTTAACATAGACTTCACTGTTCAGAACACACAGAGAAAAGTAAGTGAAATTATTTCTGTTCTCCCTGATAATTCTGAAACTCCCATCATCACAAAATTTGCTCTTGATGAAATACCTGTTCTTCGTATGGGATTAACAAGCAGCATGCCTTCAAAAGAATTTTACCAGTTTATAAAAGATAGAATTCAACCGAGGTTTGCTAACGTAAAAGGCGTTGCACAGATCACACTTATCGGCGGTGATGAAAGAGAAATAAAAGTTAATCTTGATGAAGCAAAGATCCGTTCATACGGACTTTCAATTATGCAGGTTACGCAGGCTATAAAAAATTCCAATCTTGATTTTCCAACAGGTAAAATCAAAAACACTGACGAACAATTCGTTGTTCGTATTGCCGGAAAGTTTAACTCAATCGAAAGTTTAAGAAATCTTGTTGTTGCTTCTTCGAAAGGAAGCGAAATAAGATTACACGACATTGCTGAAGTTGAAGACGGAACAAAAGAATATGAAAACATCAACAGGATAAACGGCAAAACATCTGTCGGTTTACTTGTTATGAAGCAAACCGACGCAAACGCAGTTGAAGTTAGTGCGTTAGTTCGTAGTGAAATAACTAAGATGGAAAATGATTATAAAGAATCAGGATTAAAGTTTGACATCGCACAGGATGGTTCACTCTTTACCATCGATGCAGCAAACGCAGTTAAGTTTGATCTTTTCCTTGCTGTAATTCTTGTCGCGATTGTCATGCTTCTCTTTCTTCACAGCATAAGGAACTCTTTCATTGTACTTCTTGCAATTCCCGCATCAATGATATCGACCTTCATTGTAATGTATATGTTTGATTTCTCCTTGAACCTGATGACTCTTCTCGGACTATCACTTGTCGTAGGTATTCTTGTTGATGACTCAATCGTTGTTCTCGAGAACATTTATCATCATCTTGAAAAAGGAGAAGACAACAGAACCGCCGCATTAAAAGGAAGAAATGAAATTGGTTTTGCGGCGCTCGCAATAACTCTTGTTGACGTTGTTGTGTTTGTTCCGCTTGCATTAACCGGTGGACTTGTCGGAAACATCATTCGTCAGTTTGCAGTTGTTGTTGTCATATCAACACTGCTTAGTTTGTTTGTTTCATTTACGGTTACTCCTTTGCTTGCATCAAGAATCAGCAAACTTGAAAGATTAACCAAAGCTACTATCGTTGGAAGATTTGCATTGTGGTTTGAAAAGATGTTTAAGAATCTTACCGAACATTACATCGGAATATTAAAATGGAGTTTAGCGAACAGTTGGAAAGTTATAATTCTTACAGTTGTTCTTTTCTTCGGTTCATTCGGATTGATTGGCGGAGGATTTATTGGAAGTGAATTCGTTGCTGTATCAGACAGAGGCGAATTCACAGTTACAATTGAACTTCCTTCAGGAGCTTCGCTTGAAAGAACAAATTATGTTACACAGGAAGCTGAGAAAATAATTTCTTCAATGCCAGAAGTTCAGAAAGTGTTTGTAAATGTCGGCGCATCAAGCGAAGGTTTGATAGGTCAGAATTCAAACTTCAGTTCACAGATTGATGTTGCGCTGATACATAAAAACCAGAGAGATAAATCAACTGAAGAAATCGGTCAGATAATAAAAAGTAAAATTCAACAGATACCAGGAGTTGATGTGCGTGTAAACCCGATAGGAATTTTCGGTACAGCAAATCAAACTCCTATACAATTAGTTGTGAAAGGTCCGAGCCGCGAACGAGTGATTGAAGGCGCTAATGATGTAATGAATATAGTAAAAGGAATTCCCGGCACTGCAGATGTGCGTTTATCTTCTGAAGAGGGAAAACCTGAGACACGTATAGAAATAGACAGAGAAAAACTTGCGGCTTTCGGACTTTCTATTGCTGAAGTTGGTGCAACATTACGCGTTGCATTAACCGGTGATGATGAATCAAAATTCAGAGACGGTGAAACCGAGTATGACATACGCATCGCTCTTGATGAGTTTGACAGATCAAAAGTTTCTGATCTCAGTCACCTTTCTTTCACAAATATGAGAGGACAGGTAATTGAACTTCAGCAGTTTGCAAATATTTTTGAAACAACCGGACCGACAAAACTTAACAGGTTCGACAGGATTAATTCCATCACAGTGTTTTCTCAGGCTGTGGGAAGACCAAGCGGAAGTATCGGTGCTGATATACAGTCGGCACTAAACAACCACAAACTTCCTGAAGGTGTTGAAATTGTTTATGACGGTGATTTGAAAAACCAGGCTGAATCATTCGGTAGTCTTGGTCTTGCTATACTCGCGGGAATCCTGTTCGTGTATATGATAATGGTTGCGTTGTATGATTCATACATCTATCCGTTTGTTGTGTTGTTCTCAATTCCTGTTGCAATGGTTGGTGCGTTGTTCGCACTTGCTTTGACAATGAATTCGCTCAGTATTTTTTCAATGCTCGGTATAATAATGCTGATAGGACTTGTTGGTAAGAACGCTATTCTTCTCGTTGACCGAAGCACACAAAATCAAAAAGACGGAATGAATGTTCACGATGCGCTTATTGAAGC
Source organism: Bacteroidota bacterium (assembly GCA_023453665.1). GTDB lineage: Bacteria > Bacteroidota > Ignavibacteria > Ignavibacteriales > Ignavibacteriaceae. The sequence goes on from JAEXTA010000081.1 coordinate 8,935, forward strand.
AGGTTATGCAAGAATACGACCGATATTCATGACAACACTTACAATGGTGTTTGGTATGCTTCCGATAGCGATGTCCACAAGTTCTGGTTCGGAGTGGAAAGCAGGACTTGCGTGGGCGCTTGTAGGTGGTTTAACAAGTTCAATGTTCCTTACACTTATACTTGTACCGATAGTATTTGTCAAGATGGAAAAATTAAGAGTTAGAGTTCCGGGACTTTTCAAAAAAGTTTTCGGAAGAAAAGAAAAATCAGTTAATGCAGAACCAGTTGGACAGGAAAGTTAATTGCTCAGGTATGTATATGTCACATTTCGACAAACTCAATGTGACATACTACCTACTTACTACGATTTGTCAATGACACAGCATGTTTCACTTGTCACCCTTCGACAAGGACAGGGTGATAGAAACAAATAATGTCATACTGAGCCTGTCGAAGTATGACAAGAGCAAAAAAATAATGATGCGTTTAACAATTAAAATATTCACCAGGCAGTCACTGACCATTCAGTGACTGTCCGTATAATTTGTCATTCCGAACTTGGTTCGGAATCTTCCTCGATGTACCGAGGATGCTGAATGGCGATGCCATCAGCATGACAGATAAAAGAAATAATAAAGGGAAAAAACATAAAACACTTTTACAGATGAATGCGATGAAAAAAGAAGAAGAAGCAACATACAAGATCACACTCGACGGCGAACTGCCGAAACGATGTTCAGGATTATTCGGTCACATGAAAATATTCAACTTCGGTGAAGGTAAATGTATGCTGAGGGGAAAAATAAAAGATCAGTCCGCGCTTTTTGGAATACTTACAAGGATCCGCGACCTTGGAATACCGCTCGTCTCACTCGAACGTGATGAAAAAAATGAGGACGACAAATTGAAAGAAGAAAAATTAAAAGATTGAAAGATTATAAAATTATTGAATAACCACTTTCACGTGTCAGCCTGAGCCAGCCGAAGGGTGACGGGCGGCTTTCACCAATAAGTCACTAAGGACACTTAGATTCACTAAGACAATTTTAATAAACTTCTTTTTTTACCTGTCATAATCCCCCAAAGAATATTGAATCCGCCACAGGCGGACAAGTACCGAACAAGGAATGTAGAATTTTGAAGTGATCGCCTTTCACTCCAAGACTGCCTGTCTCTATGAGATCGAAGGGTGAAATTAGAACCCGCCAACAACTAACCACAACCTACACACTACATACTACAAACCACCAACTACACACTACAAACCACACACCACCAACCAACCCCCAATTTTTAATTTGAGCTTTGTTCCCCAATCCCTTAAGTTACTATTGATTTTATGCGCCCCTCTTGTTTCCTCTATATCCCGGGGCAGTGCTTGATGGCAGATGTACAGGGTTTGACTGTATGTGAGCGTTGCGGGAAATACTTATTTGTTAACTAAATATTAAAAGTTTTATTCATGACAAATACTACTCAAAAAGGAAATAAATTTGAACAAAGGGTTTTAAAACTTTTTGAGGATGAACTTAAAAATAATCGATTATTTGTTAACCCTCAGCACTGCAAGGTATTTCACAAAAAAGGATACTATTCTAATGACCGAAAAGGTAATATAGTAGTAGATATTTCTATAGAAGTATTCCTGCCTGACGCAATCGACTTCTCCATATTAATAATAATAGAATGTAAAAATTATAGTCATCCTGTCCCAGTTGACGATGTAGAAGAGTTTTTTGCAAAACTACAGCAAATTTCTGGTGCTAATACAAAAGGGATTATAGTTAGCACAAACTCTTTTCAGGAAGGAACTTTAAGTTATTCTAAATCAAAAGGAATTGGATTAGTAAGGATTCTTGATAATAAAAATTTTAAGTGGCATTTAAAAAGAGCAACTACCGGTTTGGTTACTTATAAAGAGAAAGAAAAAACAGAAATAGATATTTATAATGGACTAATAACTGAAAACTATAGTAATAACCAAATTGATTTTCTTTGCCAGATCAATGATGAATATACGTATTCAGCAAACTCTTTATTTGAACAAATGTTAAAGGAAGATATATATTCATTTGGAGTGCCATTTCGTGAACATTTAATTTGCGAAGAAAAAGACGATATATCTTTTGTGCCATATTTACCTATAGAGGAAATTGAAAATGCAGCGCAAGAATTATTGATTGATTTCGATTATAAACAAGGGGCTGTAAAAATTAAGGACCTATGTGACTTTATAGGAAACAAAAATCAAGTGAGTTTTATTTACAAAGATACATTAGGTATTGACGAACTTGGATTTGATATTTTAGGTAGAATCTTTTTTAAGCCAACCAAAATTTTCATCTCCCAAAAAGCTAACGTAAACCAATATCGTGAAAAATTTACTATAGCTCATGAGATTGGTCACTATATCTTAAATCATGAAAATTATATGTCTAAAGAGTACTATGCTGAGAATGATTTCGAGAATAGCAATTTCGAAGAGATAAAAATAAAGGATATAAAAAGACTTGAATGGCAAGCAAATTCATTTGCTTCAAATTTAATCCTCCCAAAGGAAAATCTTTTGAAAGAATTTTATAAGTGCTTGGAAGAATTTGAAATAAAAGACAAGGGATTTGGGGCACTCTTTGTCGATAAACAAGAATGTAATGTTAAGCACTTTTATAAGGTAACCAATAAACTTAAAGAAAAGTTCGAAGTATCAAGAAAAGTTGTCTCTATAAGATTAAAAGATTTGGGATTGTTAAAAGATTCAAACAATCTAACCGTTAATTCAATTTTTAATATGTCCAATTATTTTTAAGAAAAGCCTATGAAAAACATCCTAATACTCCTAACACTTTTTATTACCACCACCTTCGCGCAGCAGCCGCAAAAATTCATCAACGTTAAAGGCACTTCGGAGGTTGTGCGTGATGCAGACCAGATAAACTTTTCTATTCAGATAAGAAACATTTCTGAAACTGTTGAGAAAAGTAAATCATTCACTGACGAAAATACATCATCACTAATTGCGCTGCTTAACAAACACGGAATAAGCGCAGATGATATTGAAGTCTCACCAATTAAACTCGGTAAAAATTATGAATACACTGATGGAAGCAGGCAGCGTGTTCACAATGGTTATTTCACTCACGTAAATGTTTCATTTCTTCTGAAAGACATTTCAAAGTATTACGCGTTATCAAATGATATTGCAAAGAGCGATGCTTACGAAATTACTTCTGCCAACTACAGCATATCAGATTACGAAGCGCAGCACAAAGCCGCCTATGAAGAAGCGCTAAAAGCAGCAAAAGAAAAAGCTTTGTATATGTGCGCTACACTCGGTGTAAAACTCAGTAGTGTTATTGAGATTGAAGAGAATGATCAGTGGCAAAGCGTTCTCAGTCAGATGAACACTGCAACATTTGAGGGAACACAAACCGGCAGTCCTTCCGGCAAAGTTACAATACGAAGAAGTGTGCGTGTTAAGTTTGGGATAGAGTAGTATAAAGAGCAAGTAATGAGGTGTCAACCTGATGGCACTGCCATTCAGGTTCTTCCTGACTCACAAAAGCGGAATAAAAAATTCCGAATAGCAATGCAACCTGAATGACAAAACTTATATGTAAACCTGAGGGAAAATATTAGTTATAGAAGATGCTAAAATGAATTCAGCACGACATTATACTATGTTCCGAAAAATTGTGCATGAAAAATAAATAGTTGGTTTTGATCCAGTTCTTTATTTAGATTTGTTCGGGTGGAAAAAAATGAAATTTATTGCTTACACATTGATCTTCCTTGCTCTTCTCTATGCTGGCTGCTACACCATTGTAGAACATTCCGAAGCCAAACCAACAAAAAAATTTATTTATCCCGGTGCTATTATAGAGGGACAGGTTGAATACTACTTCCCACCAATAAACAGACACCCCATCGGTACACGAAAAGGGATCGATAATATAGAACAGGAAATAACCAGCGGATTCAAGTTAAGGTCATACAACTGGCTGATTGACCAGCCGAATGAATTTTATTATGAAATTTTATTGTCGGGCAACATCGATCATTCTTATAACAGAAAATGGGTTCAAATAAAAGGGAGATACGAAATCCGAAAAACAACTAAACCACAAAGCGACTATTCAACAACCAATTTATACTTAACTGTTGAAAAGATTTATGTGGTGGAGTGATGGATTTTAGATTAGTAAACTCGATAAATGATAAAAATTTTAAATACAAAAAATATTAATCAATCTATAGGGCTTATAATGAAAATCATCGTTTTTGTCATTTTTTCTCTCACAATCTTTTATGGTTGTGGGTCAACAAATTCTAATGTGCTTAGTCGTGCCGATTCATTTGATTCAAAAGATTTTTTTAACAGCGCAATCACAATTTATCCCCCGTTATCAGTAGATATAACAAATAAAAAATATTCCGATTATAAAAGTGAAACTGCAAAAGAAGAAATTACCCGGTTACTTAAAGAAAAATTAGAATCTGTTACGAGAATGGCTAATATTAAAACGGACAATAAATTAGTTCCCTCTTATTTCAGGGGTGTTCTAATGGGAAAAGATGCTGCTATGGAATTTATTAAAGAATCTAAAACAAAATATCTGGTTTTTATTCAAAGTGTATTCATTGGTGAAGATTCTAAACAACAGAGTATGCGAACAAATACGGGAATATTTAATTATAATCAAGGTGTAACAAAAACAACTATGTTTTTCAGCATCTGGAATAAAGAGACAGCCATTTCAGTGTTTTCTTTTGAAGCAAGTGCGGATATCAATGATGGATTACTGATCAACAGTATTAGTTCCTCATTTAACAATGCCCTTTCTGAATTTGTTAACTATTTAAAGAAAAATTGAAAACTATTCTGCAAAAGAAATAAAGTTCTGGTTGTGAAAAGAGTTAACCAATAACCATAAGAAAACACAATGAATGAAGCTGAAATGCTAGAGTATAGCTGTTCTGAATGTAATAATATCGTTGACAAAGAAGATGTTATATGTAATAACTGCGGTGCCGATTTATCCGAAATCATTGAAGAGTATTCAGTACAAAACCAACATAAACCAACTCCTAAATTCATTAATATAGTAGCGATTATTTTTTTGATTTTTAATTTTTTGAAACTACTTAACAACACTACAATTGCTTTAGGAATTGTGATTATTTTCATCTCCGGTGGCAACAGGGAGAGATACATAGAAGATATTTTTAGGATTACCACTTTTGAAGAATCATTTAGTGTTGTTTTTTCAGTCCTGATTTTCCTTGATTGGATACCTACCACAACTTTTTTAATCGCTTCAATCGGGTTATTGATGAGAAAGAAATGGAGTTTAAATCTATTTAATAAAAGTCTTTACTTTGCAGGTATCATAAATATTATTATGATTGCATTTTCTTTATTTATATTTCATAAAGTTGACACAGTGTTTCTTTTTGTGTTGCAATCATATCTTTTAGTCCAAACCATCATCTTCTTTTTAATCAACAGAAAATTAACATCAGAACGATATAAAAATTTTCCATTGCATTTTATATAATTCACTAAAATTAAAATAAAATTTAACTATCGGGTAACATCAATCATTCCTACACAGTAAATGGGTTCAGATAAAAGGGCGATACGAAATACGAAAAACAACTAAACCACAAAGCGACTATTCAACAACCAATTTATATTTGACCGCTGAAAAGAATTATGTGGTGGAGAGTGATACTTTTTAAAAGAAAATTTTTCTTCGTTGAGCTGACTTCATGTTTGTAATTTGACGGAAGTAGTAACTAAAAGCAAGTTCACCAGAATGTTGGTTCTGAATTTAAAGGCGAATCATACGTTATGGCAACACACCCCTTTCTCCCCTCTCAAGAGGCTGTGTGAAAATTAAAAGAAAGCCGGTAGTCGCAGGCTTCAGCCTGCGCAAACTCCATAATTTCGCAACCTGAAGGTTGCGGCTACCTCAAGATTTTTTAATATCTCCCGACCTCTTCAGAGGGGACGAATTGCTATAAATACAGAAGCGGCTTTGAGCCGCTTCATACATCTTACATCAACCCTTATCCATCATAGATCAAAAACCTATTTCATCAAAATCATCTTCTTCGTTTCGACATAATTTCCCGCAGTTAGTTTGTAATAATACGTTCCGCTGGCAAGACCATCCGCATTAAAATTAATTGTATAAGTTCCTGATGATTTATATCCATTGAACAATGTTATGATCTCTTTTCCAAGTGCATCATATACACGAAGTGTTACGCGCTCCTGGGACCCATAATATGCGTCCCCAACCGTGAATGTGATTTTTGTATTTGGATTAAACGGGTTGGGATATGCATCATATAACTTAAATGAATTTATATATTCAGCACCTTCATCAACGTCTGTTGTTTTTTCTTCAACAGATATCAATGATAAAGTCGCGTTGCCTTCACTTGCCATACCGAATGTTGTGCCTGCAATTGCATAATTTCCATTTTTTAAATCCAATAATCCAAAAGCGCGGTCAGTGCTGCCGCCACTGGTGCCATATTTTCTTGTCCAGAGTGTGTCCCCTGTTTCATCTGTATTAATAACATAATAACTGAACTCACCGTTTATTCCTTCGTCTGTGTTTGCTAGTATAATATATCCGCCATCCTGTTTCTGAAGTATTTCTCTTCCTTCATCATAAGAAAATCCGCCATAAGTTTTTTTCCATTGGATATTACCTGCGCTGTCTGTTTTTATAACGTAAGCATCAAGTCCTCCAGCACCTTCTGATGCGGTGCTTCCGCAAATAATAAAACCACCATCATTTGTTTCAACAACAGAGTTGCCTTCATCATAATCTATTCCGCCGAATTGTTTTGTCCAGAGTGTATCACCCTGTTCATCAATTCTTAACAACCAAAGAGTTGACCAGTCATAAATACCGGCAATAATATAACCACCAGTTGATACCGCACTTATTCCGTGTCCGCCGTCATTACCCATTGTTCCGTATGTTTTAAACCATAGTGAATCACCATCAGCGTTAGTTTTCAATATAAACAGATCTTCTTCACCGACACTAAATGATTTTGTAACTCCGGTAAGCAAATATCCGTTGTCGCTTGTTTTTGTTATTGCCAATGCGACATCCTTTTGTTCACCACCATAATTTTTATTCCATATCAGATCACCATTTGAAGCAGTTTTAATTACAAAAATATTTTCCCAGCTTTCTGGAGTATCGGTTAATCCAATACTAATGGTACTTCCGTCATCATCAAGAAGCATATCCGCAAAAACATCTATACCTTCATCACCATACCGTCTTGTCCATAAAGTATCGCCAAGAGAATCAACTTTAACCAGGTATGCATCGCCGAACCTGCCAAGCCCGAATGATTGAGTATAACCTGCAAGTACAAAATCACCTTCTGAGGTTTTGACTAAAGCATTTGCTTCGTCATATTCAGTACCGCCGTATATTTTATGCCACAACCAATCGCCGCTGTTCTGTGCAAAGAAAAACGGTGAGCAAATAAAAATGAGCATAAGAATCTTCATCGAAATTTTTTTCATGATTTCTTCCATTATTTTGTGATCGTCAATTATTGATAAAATTAGCGACACATATTAGCTGACTATAAAGACGGCAGCAATAGAACAAATGTTCTAAATTATTTTAAGAATCTGCAGGATGTCATTGGTTATAAAAATTTCAACAGCATATTTGTGCTGTAATTTTATTAATGAAATGGTAGCCTCAACCTTTAGGTTGAGCGGGAAGCAGTCGCGAATAATTGCAAGACACTACTCCCGCAGGCTGAATCCCTCTGGGATAGGTCATGCGGCTACATTGTGCTGAAATTTTTAAAAAGGAATCCTATGAAACGAACAAACATAAGCTCAGGAGCTAAATGGGAAGACGTTGTTGGTTACTCGCGTGCAGTTAAAATCGGGAATGTTATTGAAGTATCCGGAACAACTGCTGTTGATGGAGAACAAATTATTGGTGAGGATGATGTTTATCTTCAAACAAAATTTATTATTCAAAAAATTTCTAAAGTACTTGAAGATGCCGGTGCTTCTTTAAAAGATGTAGTCCGCACACGAATTTTCATTACCGACATCAGCCGCTGGGAAGAAGCCGGAAAAGCACATGGAGAATTTTTCAAAGAAGTAAAACCCGCCGCAACAATGGTTGAAGTGAAAGCTTTAATCGATCCAAAGCTTTTGGTTGAGATTGAAGCCACGGTAATATTATCTTAATTTTGACTGGTGAATATTTTTGAGTTCACCTGATTTTTCTTTAGTATTCGCCAGTGAAATATTTGACAAGGAGATTTATGGGTCTGAAAAATGAATCCTTATTTTTTACAGATAAAGAAGATTTAAAAAGTTTTTCATTAGCAAATCAGTTTGCCGAACATCTTGAGTTTATACTTGTAAGAGACAAAGTGACCGCCACAAGTGAAGATGCTTACTTCGCCCTTTCCATGGCTGTACGCGACAGGCTCGTGCGTAACTGGCTGCGAACACAACAAAAGTATAAAGAAAAAGATGTTAAGCGTGTGTATTATCTGTCACTTGAATTTCTTATGGGTCGCCTTCTGGGCAATGCTTTAATTAACATGGATTATTACGGTGAGTGCTACAATATTCTCAAAGAAAGTGATTATAGTCTTGAAGAAATCCGCGAAAGTGAACACGACATGGGGCTTGGAAATGGCGGTCTTGGCAGGCTTGCAGCCTGTTATCTTGACTCTATGGCAACCCTTGGATTACCTGCTTTCGGATATGGAATAAGATATGAGTTTGGAATTTTTGCGCAGGAAATTGAAAATGGATACCAGATGGAGAAAGCTGACTACTGGCTTTCATCCGGAAGTCCGTGGGATATTCTGCGAAGGTCTTTAAATTTCACAGTAAAGTTTAACGGCCGTGTTGAGCAGATACAGATGGAAAACGGTGAATTTAAATTCCGCTGGGTGGATACTGATGATGTTATTGCTACGGCTTACGATGTTCCTGTTCCCGGCTATAGAACGAATACGGTAAATAATTTGCGATTATGGCAGGCTCGCGCAACCAGCGATTTTAATTTTAAAGATTTTGACAAAGGAAATTATCTTGCCGCAGTAGAAAGAAAAAATAACTCTGAAATAATTTCAAAAGTTTTATATCCAAACGATACCATCGTTGAAGGAAAATTTTTACGGTTAAAGCAGCAATATTTTTTCGTATCGGCAACACTTCAGGATATTATCCGCAAATATAAAATCAATCATAAAACCTATGATAAGTTTGCGGAAAAAACGGCTGTTCAACTAAACGATACTCACCCTGTTATAGCCATTCCCGAATTAATGCGAATATTACTTGATGAAGAGGAACTGGGCTGGGACCAGGCATGGGAGATTACATCAAGGACTTTTGCTTACACAAATCACACTGTTGTTCCTGAAGCGCTTGAAGAGTGGTCTGTTCCGATCTTTGGTGAACTTCTTCCGCGGCATCTTCAGATAGTTTATGAAATAAACAGGCGATTTGTTGAACACGTAAGAAAAAATTATACGAAGGATGAAAAAATTATTTCTGAGTTGTCAATTATTCGTGACGGTCATGATAAAAAAGTGCGAATGGCAAACCTTGCAATTGTCGGCTGTCACAAAGTTAATGGTGTTGCTGAACTTCACACTCAAATACTTAAGGATACAATCTTCCCGCATTTCCATAAATTATTCCCGAAAAAATTTGTCAACATCACAAACGGAATTACACCAAGACGTTGGTTAAAAACTGCAAATCCTCTTTTATCAGGACTGATAACTGAAAAAATAGGCGACGGTTGGGTGATGAAACTTGATGAGTTAAAGAAGCTTGAAAAATATGTTAACGATAAAGAGTTTCGTGAAAACTGGCGCAGCTCAAAATGGTTGAACAAGTTGTTGTTAATATCCACTATTGAAAATGAAAATAACATAAAAGTAAACCCTGATTCTATTTTTGATGTACAGGTAAAAAGATTTCATGAATACAAAAGACAATTGCTGAATGTACTCCACGTAATTACTCTTTATAACCGTATAAAAGATAAGCCCAAACTTGATATGGTTCCCCGCACAGTGATCTTCGGAGGTAAAGCTGCGCCGGCTTACTTTATGGCAAAGCTTGTTATCAAGTTGATTAACTCTGTAGCCAACATTGTTAACAACGATAAAGATGTCGGTGATAAACTGAAAGTAGTTTTTTTGAAAAACTATTCTGTTTCGCTTGCTGAAAGAATAATTCCTGCGTCAGATTTATCAGAACAAATTTCTACAGCCGGGCTTGAAGCATCCGGTACCGGCAACATGAAGTTTGCCCTTAACGGCGCTTTGACAATCGGAACGATGGATGGTGCTAACGTTGAAATTCGTCAGGAAGTCGGTCCGGAAAACATTTTCATATTTGGTTTATTAGCAGAAGAAGTTGTGAAACTAAAATCAGGCAATTATAATCCAAGAAAATATTATGAAGCGAATCCGGATCTTAAAAGGGTTATCAATATGATTGACTCGGATTATTTCAATAAAAATGAACCCGGCATTTTCCGCCCGATAATTGAAGGACTTATGAATGTCGATTACTATTGTCTCTTTGCCGATTACCAGTCATACATTGATGCGCAGGATAGTGTAAGCAAACTTTATCTTGATACTGAAGAGTGGACAAAAAAATCTATACTGAATGTTGCTCGCATCGGAAAGTTTTCAAGTGACAGATCGGTGCAGGAGTACGCAGAAAAAATCTGGGATGTAAAACCTGTAAAGATCAATCTTGAATAGATAAAGTTGATCATCCCTATCAAACAAACCGGTTTGATAAAACTATGATCAATTAACTGAAACAAATTTTTAAAAACATAATTCAACCGGAAAATACTATATGGAATTTGAAATTCATCCACGGGCAAGAATCGGGCACATACATCTTAAAGTTTCTAACATTGAACAATCATTAAAATTTTATCGTGACCTGCTTGGGTTTTCAGTAACTTCATTCTATGGTGAAGGCGCAGTATTTCTCTCAGCCGGTGGTTACCATCATCATATAGGCTTGAACACGTGGTCAAGTAAAGATGGCTCTCCGGCACCGGAAGGCACAACAGGACTTTTTCATTTTGCAATTTTACTTCCCGACAGAAAAGAACTCGCCAGAGTTTTTAAAAGATTGTGGGAAACAAACTATCCGATTGAAGGAGCGTCTGATCATGGTGTTTCAGAAGCAATATATTTAAGAGATCCTGATGACAACGGAATTGAACTTTATGCTGACCGACCCGAAGAAGAGTGGCCTGTTGATCCAAGGGGTAATATAATCATGACAACAAAGGCACTTGATGTAACCGGATTATTGTCCGAGCTGGAAGACGAGGATTAAACGTTTGTAAAATAATCTATTCTGAGTTTATCTAGTTAACAGAATGTTTTTATCATTTACCCGCTGAATACATTGCAGCAATTTCCCTGGTAAGTTTAATTAGGTACTGAAGCTGTTCTTCGGGAGAACCAAATGTATTTGTTATAATCAGCTTCATTACTTCCTTCTGTTGATTAAATTTTATTGTTGATGAATATTTTTCTACAATTAGTTTCATCAATTCAAGAAATTTTGTTTTGTAGAATTCTTCTTTCTCGGCTTTAGGTAAAATCAGGAAGATATTTTTTCGTTGAATTATAACTCTCTCAAACAAAGCATAAGAAGCATACATCCTTAACTCTGCAGATAACAGTAATCGTTTTACAATTTCAGGACAGGTTCCAAATCTATCTGTAATTTCTTCTTTTATTTCATCAAGCTCTTCAGTGTTTGATACCGAATATAATGATGTGTAAAAGTTCAGCCTGTCCATTTGGTCTGGCATATATTCCTGCGGAATACCAAGATTAAAAAATGTATCGATATTCGGTTGTGATCTTTCTTCTGTTGCGGGAAGTTCTTTGAATACTTCTTTAAATTCTTTTTGCTTTAACTCTTCGACTGCTTCATTAATCATTTTTAGAAAGAGATCGAAACCAATATCATTTACAAAACCTGTTTGTTCCATGCCGAGTAAATTTCCTGCGCCCCTTATTTCAAGGTCGCGCATTGAAATATTAAAACCGGCGCCAACATCCGTAAACTCTTCAATCGCCTGTAAACGTCTTAAAGATTTTTTTGAAATACCTGACAGCGATGGCACAATAAAATAAGCATAAGCCTGCCTGTCTGAACGACCTACTCTTCCCCTTAACTGATGAAGTTCAGCAAGCCCAAACCTGTCGGCGCGGTTCACAATTATTGTGTTAACGTTTGGTATGTCAATTCCGCTTTCAATTATTTTTGTTGAAAGCAGTACGTCAAATTTTTTATTTAGGAATCCGTGGATCACTTCTTCAAGTTGAGCCGGTTTCATTTGACCGTGTGCAACAGCAATTTTTATATCTGGAATATATTTGCTGAGGTAACCCGAAAGTTTGTCAATTGATTGAACGCGGTCGTGAACAAAATACACCTGACCGTTTCGTCTTAGTTCATTCAATATCCATTCTTTAATTTTGAAGATGTCAAATGTTCCGACTGTTGTATAAATAGGCTGACGATTCGGCGGCGGTGTTGCAATGATGGACAAATCTCTCGCGCCAAGTAGTGAAAGATTTAATGTCCTTGGGATTGGCGTTGCTGTTAAAGTAAGTGTATCAACATTTACTTTTAATGAACGAAGTTTTTCTTTTGCAGTAACTCCAAAACGATGTTCTTCATCGATGATAAGAAGACCAAGATCTTTGAACTTTACATCTTTTGATAAAAGTCTGTGAGTTCCGATCACAATATCAACTTTACCTTCTTCAAGATGATTAACAATTTCCGTTTGTTCTTTCTTTGTTTGAAATCTTGAAAGAGCATTGACTTTAACAGGAAACTGACTAAGCCTGTCTTTGAAAGTATTAAAATGCTGTTCAGCTAAAATTGTTGTCGGAACCAGAACAGCGGTTTGCTTCCCTTCCTGTGCGGCTTTGAATGCTGCCCGCACCGCAATTTCAGTTTTACCAAATCCCACATCACCGCATACAAGCCTGTCCATCGGATGAACAGCTTCCATATCTTCTTTTACTTCCGTTGAAACTTTTTCCTGGTCCGGAGTATCTTCATAAAAAAACGATGCTTCAAGCTCTTTCTGCCAGATTGTATCTGCACTGAATGAAAATCCTTTTGAAGCTTTTCTTTTTGCATAAAGTTCAATCAGCTCTTTTGCTGCCTCACGGATTCTCTTTTTTACTTTATGCTTTGTATTAACCCATTCAGATGTGCCAAGAGTGGAAAGAGTGGGTTGAAGATTTTCATTCGAAGAATATTTTTTAACAAGTGAAAGGTAATTAAGATTTACATATACAACTCCCCCGTCGTTGTAAAGAATTTTCATCGACTCCTGTTTCGATTCGCCGATAGCAATAGTTTCAAGACCTGCGTACTTGCCTATTCCGTAATCCTCATGAACAACATAATCACCGCGCTTTATTGCAGCTAATGATTTCGATCCCGACTTCTTAAATTTTTTTGTTGATGATGTTTTTGTTCTGTACGGTTTGTTAAATATTTGGTAATCTGAAAGTATCAAAAGTTTTGATTCTTTATGAACAAATCCTTTTTTAAGAGACAGAGTAATTATGTGAACTTTATTTTCATCAATAAGTTTTAAAAGTTCTTCATTATAATCTGATAAAAGATCTTTAAGCCGCGATGACTGAAGTTCATTTTCAGATGTGATATAAATTTCAAAATTGTTGTCAGCATATTCTTTTAGTGTTCTGAACAGAACTTCATAATTTGAATTGATAACTGGCGGATCAGTAAGTCCAAGATTTATACGTTCATTGCTTATGCCTAGTTCATCTTCAAAAATCCACAAAGCATTAGAGCTTAGTGAATCGCTATCAAACTCCGATTCATCTGCTAACGGACTTATTATTTCATCCGGTGTGGTTTGTAAATCAACATCAATTTCAGGAAAATCTTCTGATTCATTGACAACAGACTGATTGTCTTCCTGAATTTCTTTTTGAATAAATGGATTGAAAGTTTTTTGTGCAAATTTTTTCAATTCAAAAGATGAAGCAAGAACAATAGGATTATCAAGAAAGTTGAAAATGTTGCTTTCAAGAATATTATTTGAGGAATCCCCTGAACCAAATGAACCCGCAAGCGAACAGCTTTGAGTATGTTCAATTGAACGCTGATTTTCTGAATCGAAATATCTGATTGATTCTAAAAAATCTCCGTCAAACTCAAGTCTTACAGGACTGCTTTCGCTATAGGACCAGAAATCAATTAAAGATCCCCTGATTGAATAATCTCCCGGGACTTCCACAAATTTTTCTTTTTGATAGTTAAGAAGATTTAAGTACTCAATTATATCATTGTAAAGTAATTCTCCCCCGACTGTTATTTGGGTTGTGTTGTTTTTAGTTTTTTCAACTGATGGTGATGCACAGTTCAAAAGTTCGTATCCGGATATTACAACCGGATTTTTTTGATTCGAAATTTCAGTAAGTTTTTGTTGAAGCACTTCACCTGTGAACTCGAGTATTCCAACAATAGTAGTTGAAAGTCCGGTTAATGTTAATTCAATTAAAAGCTCGGAAGCTTCTTTGATATCCGGAGTAAGAATTAATATTGGTCGATTAATTTTAGAAAGTTGCGGGATTAATAGTGGCTTTGAAGATCCGCTTAAAGAAGAAACAAAAAATTTTTCCCTCTCTGAATTTGAGTTTCTGATTGTTTCAATAAAATTTTGAACCTGTTGAAGTTTATTGAACCTTGAGAAAATTTTTTCTGCTACTGCCATCTTATCAAAATTTATTTTAGAAGAATGCGAAATGAAATGTTAAAGTCTTCATTTGGTTTTCCATACACCGGATTATTGGTGTGGTGACGGTTAACAAATTCACCCACAGCATAACCTATAACTGCACCAAGCAATACATCAGAAAACCAGTGAACGTTATGATAAATTCTTCCAAACCCAACCATTGTCGCAGCAGCATACCATCCGAATTTCCAGAAAAAATTATTGTATTCTTTTGCAAGTACTGTTGAGTATGCAAACGAAAGAGTTGAATGTCCTGACGGCAGTGAAGTAAATTCCCAGGTTGTGTTGAACAGTTCAAAATTAGTCGCACTTTCGTTTATCTGCGGGCGTCCTCTTCCAAGGATAAATTTTGTCGTGAGATTTAGCAGGCTTGCATATACAGTAGCTTCAGTAAGTCGAAGAGCAAGATTTCTTACTTTATAATTATCTGCGGCTAATCCATAAATGTATAAACCACCTATACCAGCAGCCATCGATTCTATATGATAGTATTTATCGATTTCGAAAACTGCGTCATTAAATGTATTCTGATTTGAAAGTGCAATAGATTTAATTTCTTCATCAATTAAAAATGCCGCAGACGTTAACCCGATTGTCGAGCCGAGAATAATCCAATCATCGGAATCAAAATGTGCAGGAGAAGTAAATACATCACCGCCAACTTTAAAGAAGTTTGAGAGATCGTGTTTTGGTTCTAATTCATCCTGTGGAAAAATTATTATTGACCAAAACAGGTTGATAAGAATGAATAATTTTATTTTCATTTAAAACTATGAAAGGGATTTCAGAATGAATCCCGGTAAAAACTCTTGGATATTTTGATCAACTTAATAATTCAATTGCTCGTCGCACAAAACCATCTGATTTCAATAATGCTTCTTTTGCTTTTTCAAAATCAACGCTGCATTTTTTCATAACTAATGCAGACTTAACATTACCATTTGCCTTGTTTAGAAATTCGCCAGCTTCCTCATAAGAAGCATTGGTTATTATCATAAAAATTCTTTTCGCACGTTCAACTAATTTTTTATTTGTCAGTTGAAGATCAATCATCATATTCTCATAAACTTTACCAAGTCGTATCATAGCTGTTGTGGTTAGCATGTTCAAAACCATCTTCTGGGCTGTTCCGCTTTTCATTCGGGTTGAACCCATAATTATTTCGGGTCCAACTTCAGGGCAAATTGCAATGTCAACTTCCGGAAAATGAAATGAATTTCTGGGATTACACGTTACAAACAGAGTTGCTGCCCCAGTCTGTTTAGCTTTTTTTATCGCACCGATAACATATGGAGTTCTTCTGCTAGCTGCCAAACCACAAACAATATCCCTTTTTGTTACATTCGCATTGACTACATCATTAGCCCCAAGTTCTTCTGAATCTTCAGCTCCTTCCTGAGCTTTGAACATGGCTTCTTTTCCGCCGGCAATAAATCCTTCGATTAAGTCATGCGGGGTTCCAAATGTTGGGGGACATTCTACTGCATCCAGCACACCTAATCTGCCGCTTGTTCCGGCACCAAAGTATAAAAGTCTGCCGCCTGCTTTTAGTGAGCCGACAATTTTATCAACTGCATGATTTATAAAGGGAAGTTCTTTTTCGATCGCCAGAGCTACTAGTTTGTCTTCATCATTTATCAGTTTTAATATTTCGCCGCTTTGCAGCGAATCGATATTTAATGAATTCGGATTTCTTTGTTCAGTTGCAAGATTTTTAATTTCATCAAATATTGAATTTGATTCAGAGCCGGAACTCATTTATTAATCTCAAGCAGAATTAATTTTTTGCCTTTTTGATTCCTGATATTATTGGGGCGATAAAACAACTCAAATGTTGTAGATTTTTTTATATAAGCTTTGTACTTCAATTCGGCTTTTTTGTATTCATCATCCAAGTCTCCGCCTTTCAGCGCCATGATAAATCCTTTATCTTTCAGCAATGGAAGAGCATACCTGAATAAAATAATGAGCGGGACTGTAGCGCGGCTCACGATAATGTCAAAATGTTCATTGTACCGGGTGACGAATTCCGGGCTCTCAACTCTCTCATTTTCCGCAACGACATTACTGAGTTTAAGTTTATCTATAAACTCTTTTACTGCCTCTATCTTTTTTCCTGTTGAATCTACCAGAACACCGCGCATATCACTTCGAACAATGGAAATTGGAATTCCGGGAAAACCACCGCCGGTACCGATATCAAGAAAACGCGTGCACTTGTCGGGTATAAATTTGGAAATATATGATGAGATAAAAATATGTTTTTCTATGATTGAATCGACATCTTTACGGGAAATCAGATTTATTGATTCATTCTTTTCAGCCACTAATTCAGCGAAATAGGCAAGTCTCTCAACTTTCATCGGATCAGGATTAAAACCGTTATCCCAGCAAAAAGATTGAAGTTCTTTTAGATATTGTTCCTGAATATCTATCATGAAAATCCTTTTAAATTAGTTTTTTAAATATACCAATAAAATAGAAATATCTGAAGGAGTAACACCTGGTATGCGTGAAGCCTGACCAATAGATCTCGGCTTAATCCTGAGTAATTTTTCTCTTCCTTCAGTTGATAATGCTTTTAAGTTCAAATAGTTTAAGTTTAAAGGAATTTGAACCGGCTCATATCTTTCAAGCCGTTCAACCATTTCCATCTGTCGTTTTACATAACCTTCATACTTAAGTTCTATTTCAACTTGTGTTAGAGTTAAATCGTCATTTAATAAATCACCAAATTCATTTTTTGTTCTCAATCCATCCGCCTGAAGAATTTCTTTTAAAGTTAATTCCGGTCTTTTGCACAATTTTGAAATGGATTCTGAATTATCGAGCAATGATAAACCTTTATTCTCCAGCAACGGATTTATTTTTGATGGTAACAATTTTGTTGTGTTAAATAGATCTACCATTGAAAAGATTTTTTTTCTTCTGTCTTCAATTTGATTGAACAAATCACCATTGATAAGTCCCAATTCAAACCCATAACGTGACAATCTGAGATCAGCATTATCCTGACGTAATAATAATCTATGTTCTGCTCTAGATGTAAACATACGGTATGGTTCATCTGTTGACTTATTTACAAGGTCATCAATTAACACCCCGATGTAGGCTTCACTTCTTTTGAGAACAAACTCCGGTTTGCCTAAAATTTTATTGGCGGCATTAATACCCGCAATTAAGCCTTGTGCTGCTGCTTCTTCATAACCTGAAGTTCCATTAATTTGTCCGGCAAAATAAAGTCCTTTAATCAGCTTTGTTTCAAGAGTCAAATCGACCTGGTGTGGTGGAAAAAAATCATATTCAACAGCATAACCTGGCCGAACCATTTTTACCTGTTCAAGTCCCTTAATTTTATGAAGGGCTTCAAGCTGAATTTCAGTTGGTAGGGAAGTAGAGAATCCGTTAAGGTAGATTAAATCACTATCCAGCCCTTCAGGCTCAAGAAATAATTGATGAGAAGTTTTTTCAGAGAACCGAACTATTTTATCTTCAATTGATGGACAGTATCTTGGCCCAACGCCTTTTATCAGACCTGTGAACATTGGAGACTGATGAAATCCAGTTTCAAGGATCTTATGAACTTCTGAATGTGTGTGAGTTATGTGACAGCTAACCTGTGGTTGAAAAGGGAACTTGAGTTTATCAGTCCGAAATGAAAAAGGCTGGGGATTAACATCACCCGGCTGCTCTTCAAGAATATGCCAGTCAATTGAGCTTTTCTCTAACCTTGGTGGGGTTCCTGTTTTAAGTCTAAAAGTTTCAAACCCCAATTGAATGAGAGAATCTGTAATTCCAATTGAGGGTTGTTCTCCAAACCGACCTCCTTTTGTCGCCACCAACCCTGTATGCATTACGCCATTGAGAAATGTACCAGATGAAAGTATCACGGCTTTACATAAAATGGTTTTTCCAGCTAAAGTTATTATGCCGTGAATTTTTTGATTTTCTACGATTATCTCTACAACGGAATCTTCAATAAGACTAATATTAGAATCCTTATTGATGAATTCGGCGGCTTTTTCAGAATATAATTTTCGATCCGACTGACAACGAGGTGACCAGACTGCAGGTCCCTTTGATCTATTTAACATTCTGAATTGAATGCCCGTCTGATCTGCAATTACTCCCATCATTCCACCCAAAGCATCAATCTCACGAACCAGATGACCTTTTGCTGTTCCACCAATTGCAGGATTACAAGACATTCTTCCAACTGCATTTTTATCCATTGTAATTAAAGCAACAGAACTACCTATTTTTGATGCGGCACAAGCAGCTTCAATTCCGGCGTGTCCTGCCCCTACTACTATTACATCATAATTTATCATTTTCTTAGTATTTCAGGTTTCACGTGAAACTAAATTGAAAAGTATTTTTATCTACCAATCATTTCACGTGAAACCATTATTTCCCAATACAAAAGTTCTTAAAAATATTATTCAAAATGTCATCGGAAGTAACTTCTCCAATTATTTCATTAAGATTGATTTGAGCAGCCCTGATATGTTGAGTAATAAATTCACCGCTCAAACCATTTGAGACAGAAGTCAATGCTTCACCAAGATTTTGCTTTGCCTTAGTCAAACATTGCTGATGCCTGATATTTGTCACAACGGCTCCTTTTTCTGTGAAAATATCTGAACCAAACGCTACTTCTTTAATCACCCGAAAAAGATCGCTGATGCCTTCTCCTGTCTTAGCTGAAATTAAAACATCAAAATCATGATGCTTGGGTTTATTAATGTCAATTTTGTTAAGAATTCTTATAATTTTTGAATGATTTGGAAATGTTTCCTTAAAATCCTCATGTCTAGCGAAGGTATCATCAGTAATGAGCAAAATAATATCAGCATTCTGAGCGGTGTTTTTGGTAAGATCCATACCCGCCAATTCAATGGGATCTTCTGAATTATGCAATCCTGCAGTATCAAAAAATTTAAATAAGTAACCATCAATGATTACTTCTTCCCGTATGATATCCCGAGTTGTCCCCGGAATATCACTAACCAGAGCTCTTGATTCTTTTGTGATGTAATTAAGAAGGGAGGATTTACCAACATTCGGAGCTCCAATAATCGCAACATTTACTCCGTCGCGTACAACCTGATTGAAATCAAACGTGGATACAAGATTCTCCATTTCTTCAGATACAGCTTTAATTCTTGAAACAAGTACATCATTAGAAATAAAATTTACATCTTCTTCAACGAAGTCTAATTCAAGTTCAATGTAAGAGGATATATTCATTAGTTCTGACCGCAGGCTTTCAACTTTTGAAGAAAGTAATCCATTTAACTGGTTTCTGGCTCCTCGCAGAGCTACATCAGATCTAGAATTTATGACATCAATAACAGCTTCAGCCTGAGTTAGGTCAATGCGTCCATTCAAGAAGGCTCTTTTAGTAAATTCTCCAGGCTCGGCAATTCTTATATTGTGGGAAATTAACGTTTCAACTATCTTTTGAGATATCAGAGGATTTCCATGTGTGCTTATCTCAACTGAATCTTCACCTGTGTAGGAATATGGTGCTTTAAAAATTGTGACCAGGCAATCATCAATAAATTTTGAATCTTTATCTAAAATTTTTCCATAATGTACGGTATGGCTTTTAACTTTATCCAGTTTAGTTTTGCCCTCAAATATCTTATCTACCTCAACAATGCAGTTCTTGCCGCTGACTCTTATAACTGAGATAGCGCCTGTTCCGGCCGGAGTAGCAATAGCGGTGATAATATCTTCTGACAAGTTTTTCTAAATAATTTAAAAGTGGGGACGAAAATACTAAAATATACCTAACTCTACAACGATCTTATAATTCCATAAACACTGATCCCACTTGAAAGACAATTTGCTATCAAACTCTGACTACATTAAACCAAATGCAGATAACAATACGCCATTTTGGCAGTTTTACAAAAAGCACGCTCCAATCTAAACTTATAAAAAGCGTTAAGTCATTATATTATAATATTTTATGGATATTGATTTCGCTGGCACGCGAATTGTCAAATCCGGAATTTATTGAAAACATATTTTTATTTGGAGGAATAATGAGTTCAGAAACCATTATAAATAAATTTGAATTTAAAGCTGAAACGAAAAAACTTCTTGATATACTTGTTCATTCATTATATACAAGCCGGGATATTTTCCTTCGGGAATTAATTTCAAATTCATCTGATGCGTTGGATAAGTTAAGATTTGAATCAACCAGGGGAACCGAGATCGCTGATAATGATCTTCCTCTTGAAATAAAAATATCTTTCGACGAAAAAAATAATTTTATTACTATTTCAGATACCGGAATAGGTATGACACGCGATGAATTAATTTCAAACATCGGGACGATAGCAAAATCTGGTTCGGAAGAATTTTTAAAACAACTTTCAGAAAATAAAGACGCTGCAAATAATATCATCGGAAGATTTGGAATCGGCTTCTATTCAGTATTTATGGTTGCAAAAGAAGTAGTTATCAAATCAAAATCATTTAAGAAAAATGAAGCTGCTGTTTTATGGAAAAGTGATGGTCTGGGTGAGTACGAATTATCACTGATAGAAGAAGATATAAACCGGGGGACTACCATCGAAATCCACTTGAAAGACGAAACAAAAGAATTTGCAAACAAGTTTAAGCTTGAATCAATTATAAAAAAACATTCTAACTTTATTTCATTTCCGATTTATTTAGAGAATGAAAAAATAAATACGATCAATGCAATTTGGCGGGAACCAAAGTCATCAATAAAAAAAGAACAGTATGATGAGTT
The DNA here is from genome assembly GCA_023453665.1 of Bacteroidota bacterium. GTDB lineage: Bacteria > Bacteroidota > Ignavibacteria > Ignavibacteriales > Ignavibacteriaceae. The sequence continues at coordinate 30,561 of JAEXTA010000081.1, forward strand.
CTACAAATTTCTATCTTACGACAACGATGAACCACTTGAAACAATTCACACATCTGTTGATGCACCGATTCAGTTCAATTCACTTCTTTTCATTCCAAAGAAGAGTTATGAGTTCTGGAGATTCAACCGTGAAGATTATGGACTCGATCTATATGTACGCAGAGTTTTAATCCAGCATCAGAATAAAGAACTTTTACCCGAATACCTTAGCTTTGTCAAAGGTGTTGTAGATTCAGAGGATCTGCCCCTCAACATTTCAAGAGAGACTCTTCAGGAAAATGTCGTCTTCTCAAAAATTGCAAACAGCGTAACGAGCAACATTCTTTCACATTTGAATAAGGTTGCGAAGGAATCCCCAGAAAGATATGCTGAGTTCTGGAAAGAACACGGACGCATATTTAAGCTCGGATACATGGACTTTACTAATGCTGAAAAGTATCAACAGCTTTTAAGGTTTAATTCCTCAGTAAGTAAAGATGAAAAAGAATTAATTTCGCTTGAAGAATATGTCAGCAGAATCAAACCAGATCAAAAAGAAATTTATTATGCTTCAGGAAGCAGCAGGGAAGCGATTGATCTAAATCCACATCTTGAAATTTTTAAATCAAAAGGAATTGAAGTTTTATACTTATATGATCCTGTAGATGAATTTGTTGTTTCATCAGTTAGAAAATATAAAGACTTTGATTTAAAATCAGTCGATACAGTTGATTTAAAACAACTTGAAAAACTTGAAGATGTTGAAACCAAAACCGATAAACCGGAATCATTAAATAAAGATGATGAGAAACAATTTGATTCTCTCTTATCAAGAATGAAAGAGATTTTAGCAGACAAAGTTACTGAGGTAAAAGAATCAAAACGATTGAAGGGAAGTCCTGCCACACTTATTAACCCCGATGATTCGATGACTTCAACAATGCAGAAAATATTAAAGATGTCGAACCAGGTAATGGCATTACCCGAACAAAAAAGAATGCTTGAAGTGAATAAAGATCATAAGTTGATTAGAAATTTGCTGAATGTTTTTAAGAAAGATTCCCGTGATCAATTTATAGTAGATACAACTGAACAACTTTACGAATCAGCATTATTGCTCGAAGGTAATCTTGAAGACCCGCACAAACTTGTTAACAGGTTAAATAAAATGTTAACAGATGCGAGTGAACTTTATAATAAGAGTAAAGAATAGCTTAGATGGTTTTGTTCTTGGTGCATTCTTATAAAAAATTTTTTACCACTTATACACTGAGAACTTAGATTCACTAAGCAAAGGAATTTAATATGTCATTTAATTTTAACAGACTAACAGTAAAAGCACAGGAGATTGTGCAAACCGCAATTGAGATTGCTCAAAACTATAACAACCAGATTGTCGAACCCGAACATATACTTGCTTCAATCGTTCAGGAATCCAGGAATGTTGCTGAAACAATAATTAAAAAAACCGGCGGAAATTATAATGCGGTAAAACTAAAAGTCATTGAACTTCTCGAATCACTTCCCAAAGTTACTGGAACAGGTCTTGGCAATCAACAAATGAGTCCTTCACTTGGAAAGCTTTTTGATACCGCTGCTGATGAAGCCCGCAATTTGAAAGACGATTATATTTCAACCGAGCACTTACTTCTTGCTCTTTCAAATGATAAAGGTAAAGCCGGTCAACTGCTGCATGATAACGGAATAAATTATAATGATATTCTATCAGCTTTAAAAACTGTAAGAGGTTCACAGAGAGTTTCATCACAAAATCCGGAAGACACGTACCAATCACTCGAAAAATATGGAAGAGATTTAAACGAATTAGTTAAACAGGGAAAGCTTGATCCTGTTATTGGTCGTGATGAAGAAATAAGAAGAGTGCTTCAAGTCCTTTCAAGAAGAACAAAAAATAACCCGGTACTAATCGGTGAACCCGGTGTCGGCAAAACAGCAATTGCCGAAGGTATCGCTCATCGCATTGTTGCCGGTGATGTCCCGGAAAATTTAAAGACTAAAAGAATAGTTGCGCTTGATATGGGTGCGCTTGTTGCCGGCACTCAATTCCGTGGTCAGTTTGAAGAAAGATTAAAAGCTGTAATAAAAGAAGTTCAGAATTCAAACGGGGAAATTATTCTTTTCATTGATGAACTTCATACACTTGTTGGCGCGGGCGCAACTCAAGGCGCTATGGATGCAGCAAATATTTTAAAACCAGCTTTAGCAAGAGGAGAGCTGCATGCAATCGGCGCAACAACTCTTGATGAATATAAAAAGCATATTGAAAAAGATGCTGCACTTGAAAGAAGATTTCAACCGGTGCTTGTTGGAGAACCATCTGAAGAGGATACGATTTCAATTTTACGAGGATTAAAAGAGCGATATGAAGTTCATCACGGAGTTCGTATCACTGACGGAGCCATAGTAGCGGCTACTCAGCTATCTGAAAGATATATCACGGATAGATTTCTTCCTGATAAAGCGATAGATCTTATTGATGAAGCCGCATCAAAATTAAGAATTGAAATTAATTCAATGCCGGAAGAACTTGATACGCTCGAGCGAAAAGTTAAACAGCTTGAAATAGAACGCGAAGCTTTAAAACGTGAAAAGGATGATGCATCATTAAAACGATTAGAAGAACTTGAACAGGAACTTGGTGAATTAAATTCTGAGCGAACTCAACTTCGTTTGCACTGGGGTCTTGAAAAAAATAAGATTCAAAAAATCCGTGAGATGAAAAGTGAAATTGAAAATCTAAAACTCGAAGCTGAACGATATGAACGCGAAGGTGATTTGGGAAAGGTTGCTGAAATTCGTTATGGAAGAATTACAAATCTTGAAAAGCAACTAAAAGATGAAACACAAAAACTCGCCGAAGCACAAAAAGACAAAAAGATGTTGAAAGAAGAAGTTGATGCCGAGGATATCGCGGAAGTAGTCGCTAAGTGGACAGGAATTCCTGTTAGCAAAATGTTAGAAAGTGAACGAAGCAAGCTTCTTAAACTTGAAGATGAACTTCACCAAAGAGTCGTTGGACAGGATGAGGCTGTTTTTGCCGTTGCAAATGCCATTCGCCGCTCACGCTCCGGGTTGCAGGATGCAAACAAACCAATCGGTTCATTTATTTTTCTTGGAACAACCGGCGTCGGTAAAACCGAACTTGCACGCGCACTTGCCGAAATACTTTTTGATGATGAACATGCAATGATTCGTATAGATCTGAGTGAGTATATGGAGAAATTTTCGGTCTCACGTTTGATCGGCGCGCCTCCAGGGTATGTTGGATATGAAGAAGGCGGACAATTAACCGAAGCAGTTCGAAGAAGACCGTACTCGGTAATTTTACTCGATGAAATTGAAAAAGCTCATCCTGATGTTTTTAATGTTTTGCTGCAAGTACTTGATGACGGAAGATTAACCGACAACCAGGGAAGAACAGTAAACTTCAAAAATGCAATCATCATAATGACATCGAATATTGGCTCACATTATATCCAGGATAAACTTGAATTGTTTAATGAGAACAATGTTGAGAATCTTATGGGAGAACTTCGTCAGCAATTACATGAACTGCTGAGAAAAAGTATTCGCCCTGAATTTTTAAACAGGATTGATGAAATAGTTTTATTCAAACCTCTTCTTAAATCCGAAATAAGAAAGATAGTCGATATACAACTTGAACGTGTTCAAAAAATGTTGGATGCAAAGGAAATCACTCTTAATATTTCCGATGAAGTAAGAGATTGGCTCGCGCAGCTTGGTTATGATGTAACTTATGGTGCTCGACCATTAAAGAGAGTTATACAAAAACATCTTGTTAATCCTCTTTCACAGGAATTGCTTGCTGGTAATTTTGGTGATGGAGATACGATAAAAGTTAATGTTGGTGAAAATGCGAGACTGGTGTTTATGAAATAGATGCCGGATACTTAATCCCGATAAACTTACATTAAAAACCGCAGAAAAAACCTCTGCGGTTTTTTTGTTTTAACTCAACTTAACATTTCGTCCAGATTTCCTAATGCCAAAGTAAATCCTTCCTTGAAGCCTAACTCAATATACTTCTCAAGGTCAGCGAGTGATTCGTATTGTATTTCAATATCAACAATTGTTTTGTTTGCTGATTCAGTAAACTTGCAGTACCAACTTGCGATCGGAAAATCCCGGGTAATATTTCCGTCAGGATCACAAAAAGCTTCATCAGCTCTAAAACTTTTCATCGGTAGAATAGAATTAAAATCAGCGCGGCACCAATGTTCTTCGCCTTCGGGACCAACCATTGCGTAAATCCAGAGACCGCCGTCTTTAAATTCCATTGTTTTAGTTCGTGTTTTCCAGGGTTTTGGCGCCCACCACTCATCGAGCAATTCACTTTGTGTCCATGCAGCCCACACCTTTGTTAACGGCGCGGCAAATTCTCTTGTCACTTTTACTTTGTTGTTCTCTTTATCAACGATGAAATTCATAACGTATCCTTTCGTTTTTATATGTGATTAAAAATCATTTCAAATTTATTTCAGGATCTTTGATGCTTTCTTAAGATGCTGAATTAAGCTGCCGACTCACGGTGCTGCAAAACCTCTAAAATGTCATTTCGAAGGCTCGCCTCAGGCGAGGAGAAATCTCTCCCATGTTAAGGCTTGAGATTTCTCTGGCTGTGCCATCGAAATGACAGTTGTACAACATCCTGCGAAATCTGAAATCGTTAGACATTTACTTTTTCTTTAACAATTTATCTAACTGATTAAACTTACTTACCCAGTGTTTTCTAAACTGCTCTAACCACTTATCGATCTCTTTCATTTTCGCGGGATTAAATTCATAATAAATCTCTCTCCCGATTTTCTCCTGTTCAAGTAAATCACATTCAATAAGTATCTTCAGATGCTTCGATATTGCCTGTCTGCTGGAAGGAAATCTATCAGCAATTGAATTTGGTGTTAACTTTTTCGCAGCGATCAACGAAAGTATTTCCCTTCTTGTCGGGTCCGCGATTGCCTGGAATATATCTCTGTTCATTTCTCGTTTCTTTTTTTATGCAACTGATTGGTTGCAAATATAAGCGCAACCAATCGGTTTCGCAAATTAATTTTTTATTTTTTTATTTTTTCAGAAGGATTGTGTTATGGATCTGTCAGCGCGTGAAGAGATTAAAATGACGGGAGGTAAAATCCGCCTCCCGTTTATTTGGTTTTTGATTCATTCTCATATTTCAGCTTAGAGTTAACTCTTTCCAGTGCATCGGATAAGAATTCTCTTTCTTCCTTATTATATGAACGGCTTAAAGCAAAGGTAATATACCTTTTTGCTTTTTCCAGGTCGCCGGTAATCTCGGAGATTAATGCTTCATTATACTTCAATCTCGCAATATTAATCCCCTTAATTTTGTATGAATATTTAATAAGTTTTTTTGCTTTAACATATTCACCAATCTGAATCAATAATTCACTATAAGAATAATATGTTTCCGTAAGATTCATATCACCGGCCAAAGCTTTCTCGAAGTAAACTTCTGCTTTGCTGTAATTACCTAACTGGTACATATTAAGTTTACCTAAAAGACAGTTGGCTCCTGCGTGAGAATCATCATAACCAATTGCATAGTTAAGTGCTTCGATAACATTCTCCAGATCATAAGGATAATTATCAAGAGCTTTTAAATAATAAGAGTCTGCCAAAGTAATAGACATATCTTCTTTCGTTAGTATTTTTTGTAATCGTCCGAACTATTTAATTAAATAAAGAACACCCTTCTGCGGGCGTGATCTATTATGAATACATCACGAAATACCTGCGTAGAGGTTTCTTACTGTACTAAGTTTTTCTGGGTTAAATCCGCCCGGCTGAGCGGAAAGTCAGAGGTTTGTTCTAACTAAATATCCGCACAATACCGAACGATACAAGGGGCATATGTTTATTACATTTTAGCATTTTAAGCCATCGTTCTATTATTGTTGAAAAATTGCATTACGAAAATGCTGAATGAACAATTTAAAGTAAAGATCAACTAAAAAATTTATTTTTTAATAATGAAGGTTTTATTCTAAGCTACAAGAAAAGGGCTGTACTTTGGTTTTGAATTAAATAAATCTTATGTGGGACTCTTACAAATCACTTTATCAAATTCATTTTTTTAATTTGAGAGAATTTCTCTCCGTTTGCACCAACTTCAATCTTATATAAATATATTCCGGAAGAAAATACTTCAGCATTGAAATCAATTTCATGTTTGCCCGATTCATAAAACTGATTTGTAAGTGTTGTTATCTTTTCTCCGAGAACCGAGTAAATATTTATCGTAACAAAATCTTCTTTTGCAAGGCTGAAACTAATTTTAGTTGAAGGGTTAAAAGGGTTGGGAAAATTCTGGTAAAGCGCGTAATCAATATTTATAGTACTTAGATCAACTTCAATTTCATTTGAGTATTCATACTTTCCGTCAGTATCAATTTGTTTTAACCTGTAAATAAGTTTATCCGATTTTTGATAATCGTTATCGGCGAATGAATAAAAATGCGGACTATTGCTGTTGCCATGACCATCAATAAATCCGATGGTTTGCCAAGTGCTGCCGGAGGTTCTCTCAATTTCAAAACCGTAATTATTTGTTTCGGTGTTTGTCTTCCAATCAAGAACTACATTGTTATTAAAAATCTTTGCTGTGAATGAAACTAATTCAACTGGCAGTTCACCCAGAAAAATATTTTCGGGAAGTATTTTTCCAAATCCGTTATATGTACTAAAGACTCCATTCTGTGAACCTGATTCACGAGCCACTATTCTTGCTGAATCAAAACTACAATTCAAAGTATTAGCAATGAAAGCTAATTGTCCGGCAATATACCCGTTTGAATAACTTGATTGATTAGTCGCAGTAATGGGATCTATAGAAAAAAACTCAAGTTTGTACCCGGTAACATTTGTACCAACACCGGCACCTGTTACAATAACCGGAGAATTAGTTATATCTCCGGAATAAGTTTGAACAAATGAGTTACTTCCGGAAGGCATTACTAAACTGATACCCGGATAATAAGGTGCAAGTTGTAAACCCGTAGTAAGCCCCGTGGTAGATCGGATAATTAATTTAAAATTATTAACTGCCGCATAATTGAAACCCGTTTGAAGTGTAGAAGAATAGAGCAGAACTTCTCCGGAGAATTGTGAATTATTATAACTCGAATACCCCAGGTAAAAAGCATTTTTTACATCAAGATCATGCTGACCGCCATACCCCGAAATAATTACTTTGTTTATTTGTTGTGCAAAATTAATTTGAGCTACAGCAAAAAAAACAAAGAATATAAAACGATATCTAACCTGCATCTGATTTTCTCCCCTATTACAGATGTTTAGCTAACAACTAATTGATATATGTTAAAATGGTAACTCCTTTGATGGATTATCGGAAAAATAAATGGAATTTAAAGAGGGATATAAAAAAGCCGTCATGAGACGGCTTTATAGAACGAAAAGAACTTAGTTTAGCATCATTTGATAATCAGCAATTTTTTGGTGTCGGTAAAATCCTTTGCCTGGATTCTATAAAAGTAGGTACCGCTTGCTAAATTTGCTGCATTGAAATCAACTTCATAATTGCCCGCACTATGCTTTGATGAAACCAAAGATTTTATTTCTTTTCCAAGAATATCATAAAGCTTAATCGTTACGTCAGCTTCTGTTGGAATACTATATTTAATCTTTGTGTTCGGATTAAACGGGTTTGGATAGTTTTGATATAATGCAAACTCCAGGGGAATTACTGTAACTTCAACAACATCAGAATAATGATATTGTCCGTCATTGTCGATTTGTTTTAACCTGTATTCAAATGACGAACCACCTTTGGGATTTACATCTATGAAAGAATAATCTTTGGGTGAATTTGAATTTCCATTCCCCGTAACGAAGCCGATCTTTTCCCAACCTGATTTTGAAGTTTGCATAACTACTGAACGTTCAACTTCAAATCCATAATTATTAGTTTCAGTTTTTGTTTGCCAGTTTAAGACAACTTTCTCATCAACAATATTTGCGCTGAACGATGTCATTTCAACGGGCAGATTCTGATCTGTGCTGAATGACCAGATAGGTCCGGTTGTGGTTAAATTATTTTCATTGGTTATAGTAACATACCATTGATATGTTTCACCACCGAGTAAACCATTCCATGTGTATGTTGCATTGGAATTGTTTGGAACCGTTACAGATCCCAGTTCAACAAACGGTGCATCACCAATCCCGCTCATTGTGTATGGCAGACTGAACTGACTATCACCATCTTCTTCAAACTGATTTAAATATGGTGAATAGGTTTTAACATTTATCATGTTCGCAGATGGATCGAATTCCATGATCCTCAGCCAGCCATTACCTCCGTTAGTTCTGCTTTGATAATCTGACAATACACTATGAATTGTATTTCCTTCATAAGTGTCGGTTCTTCTTCCTTCACCGGGAACGTGACCGGATAACATCAAGAAAACATTCGGGTTATCTCTGAATGCATTATAGAGTGCTTGCCCCTGTGCACTGAAACTGCCGGGGTTGCCGGTATTAATGATCCAGTGACTTACGATAATTGCTCTGCGACTGCTATAAGTTTGTAAAAGATTTTCCGCCCACGTAATAACGGCAGCATCAGGAGTAGTATCATATTCGAAGTGAATGACTATAAAGTCCATTCCGTTAGCACTGAACAGATCGAAGTGGTTATCATTATTTGATCCGTAATTACCACCATAATAACCACGACCGCTAAATCTGTTTGTTCCAAAATATTGATTGTAAAAATTTGTAGTTCCATCTGCGTCACCGTTAGCTGTTTGATCATGATTCCCAACAGCTAAACCGTAAGGTAATCCATCAGGTAAATTCGTCGTGACGGGGTTTTCAATCATATCCATCGCATTATCAAGTACCTGCCAGGGAGCTTCGAACAAATCTCCTTCATCAACACAATCACCCAGACCAACTGCATATACAATATTCAGAGCGTCTTTATTATTTACAACCCATTGAGTTTGACTGTTGAGTATGGCTGCTGATCCGCCGTTTTTTAAAGATGTATAATATTGTGTGTCAGGGAACCCAATGAGAGTGAACTTCTGGTTTGGTTCAACTAATCGCCCATAAAACTTAACAGTAAGGTTAGTTGAACTGTTATCACTTGCAACAACTTCCAGTTGCGGGTACTGATCTAAATCGGCCTGACCATTTGCCGGGTATATAAGTGTAGGAACAAACGGGAAAATCGAAGCATTGAACGGAGCTCCTGAAACCCATTCATAATTCAGATTAGTAACTACTCCGTTAAATGTGGTTCCGGCAGATC
>JAEXTA010000244.1 GCA_023453665.1 Bacteroidota bacterium
AATTCCGAAGTATCAAATATTGAACGTAATGCCGCGTATGGAATTCACGTTGCATTATCTATGGATTACCTTGTATATGATTTCATTTTACTAAAAGCAGAAATGAAATTCCGTGATCCTCAGTTTACTGTTAAAAGTGAATATAGTAATGATCGTATTGTTTATAACGGACAGGTCATTCGCCCTCCGAATAAATCATTCAGTTCGAAAATAAATGTTGACGGCGTGACATTTATCCTTGGTGCTGCTTACCAGATTTTCTGATCCACTGATCAGGTTAATTTGATTTTATAACCCTATCACTTATTTTGAATCTGTAGATTAATGAAAATGGAAGTACAAAGAATTTATTTAACCGGATTTATGGGAGCGGGTAAAAGCACAATCGGTCCTATACTTGCTAATACACTTGGCTGGGAGTTTTATGATTTGGATCGTGTGATTGAAAAAAATCAGAATAAAAAAATAAAAGAGATATTTGAAGTGGAAGGAGAAGAATTTTTCAGAAAACTTGAAATGACAGTACTTACAGAATTAACTAAAATAAACAATGCTGTAATTTCACTTGGCGGAGGAACAATACGCAATGAACAGATTTTAAACCTTCTTAAATCAACAGGTAAGTTAGTATATCTACAAAATTCTCCCGAAGCTTCATATAAAAGATTAAGATATAAAAGAGACCGCCCTAACCTGATTCCGGATCAGGAAGAAGAGCCGACAAGAGATGAACTAATTGATAGAATTAATAATCTTCTTGAAACCAGAGTCAGATACTATGAACAGGCACATCACACAATAAATACTGATTTATATTCAGTCGGGAAAACAGTCGACAAAATCGTAAAAATTATTAATGCAGATAAATCGTGAAAAAGTTCGACCTTAATACCAGCTCGGGTAAAACCGAAATTTTTTGCGGAACAGGCTGTTTTGAAAAACTTCCTCAAATCTTAAAACAAAAAAAGAATACTCATGCATTCATTATCATTGATAAAAATGTAAATAAATACTATTCACAGAAAATTCAGAAGGTATTTAGGGCAATAAGCAGCAATGTATTTTACTATTATCTGAAACCTGGTGAGAATTCAAAATCAATCAGTATTTTAATAAAAATTTATAACTTCCTGCAGCAAAATAACTGTTCAAAAGATTCAATAATATTTGCGATAGGCGGCGGTGTTACAGGTGATATTGCAGGGTTTGCCGCTTCAAATTATATGCGTGGTATAAAACTGATTCACATACCAACAACTTTATTATCTATGGTTGATAGTTCGATTGGTGGTAAAACTGCTATTAATCTAAATGATGTCAAAAATCTGATCGGAAGCATATACCAGCCAAAGTATGTTTTTATTGATCCTGCATTTTTAGAAACATTACCTAAACGGGAAATACGATCCGGTATCGGTGAAATACTAAAATACAGCCTGCTTATAAATAATAATTTTTTTCAATTGTTACAGGTTAAACTTCCAGAGATACTAAAAGACAGGTTGAATGGTATTGAAGAGGTTATATTATTTTGTGCAAGATATAAAGCATCAGTTGTGCAGATTGATGAGAATGATATTGGAACGAGAAAAATTTTAAATCTCGGACATACTTTTGGACATGCAATTGAAAGCGAACTTGAATTCAAATTATCTCATGGAGAATGTGTCGTGTTCGGCTTAAAATGTATGTTGTGTTTATCAAAAATAAGCGGAACATTGAACGAAAAAAAGTTCAATAGTTACTTGAATATTCTGTCATTAATAAAAACAGATGAAAGGATATTACAGCTTAAGGAAATCAAAATTATTAAACGAATGTATTTCGACAAAAAAAATAAGGCTTCTTCACCAATGTTTGTTTTAATTCAAAGGATAGGAGAAGTTGCAATAGATTATAAAGCAACAAACGGAGAGATAATTAAATCAATCAGACTCGCAAAACAATTGTCTGTAAAAAATAATTGAAAGAAATCTTTTATAAATCCGGTTTAAAAAGTAAACCGCCGGGCCTTGAGGGTAAAACCCGGCGATTTATTGTGTCATCTTCTGGAGGGGGGCTATGCTAAAAACTTTTAAGCTTTTATCTTCAAACTTTTTAGTACAGCATCCTCTTTTTTTAGAGGGAAAGCTGTCAGGTTTGAGGGCGTAAACCTGACAGCTTTGTGTGTCATTTTCTGGAGGGGTGCTATGCTTAAAACTATTTTCTATTCCGGCTATAATTACCCAATTATTATGCCGCTAATAGCTTTGATTGATTATCGATAGATTTAAATAAAAGTTTAGTTCACGTAGTAATTTACCGGTAATTGTTACGTTGATCGGGAAATTTAACCCGCATATATTACCGGAGGAAGAAAAGGGATTTAAAATGATTGACGAAACGACAAAAAAAGTTTTAATTAGTGATTTGGAATCAGAGATTCTTTCGCTTAAAAAAGAACTGAATGCGGTGATTCTCGCACATTACTACCAGGAATCTGAAATACAGGATCTTGCTGACTATGTTGGGGATAGTCTTGAATTAGCTAAACGGGCTAAAGAGACAAATGCTGATGTAATAGTGTTTGCTGGTGTACATTTTATGGCAGAGACCGCAAAAATTCTTAATCCCAACAAACTTGTTTTATTACCTGACCTGGAAGCCGGATGTTCTTTAGCAGAAAGCTGTCCAGCGGAACCATTTGAAGGCTTCAGAAAAAAACATCCCGAGCATGTTGCAATAACATATATCAATTGCACTGCGGAAGTAAAAGCATTAAGTGATATTATCTGTACATCAAGTAACGCCGAAAAAATTATTAACCAGGTTGAACCCGGAAAGCCGATTTTGTTTTCACCGGATAGAAATCTTGGCAAATACCTGATGAAAAAAACTGGCAGGGAAATGTTGTTATGGGATGGCGCTTGCATTGTTCATGAAACTTTTAGTGAAAGAAAAATTATCGACCTCACCGTTAAACATCCGGATGCAAAATTAATTGCACATCCCGAATGTGAAGATCACCTTTTAAACCATGCGGATTTTATAGGCTCAACCAGCAAATTACTTAAGTATGTACAGGAGGATTCAGCAGAAAAATTTATTGTAGCAACAGAGGTTGGTATTATTTATCAGATGCAGAAAGCAGCCCCCGGAAAAATATATATACCCGCACCACCTGAAGAGGATGGCTGCAGTTGTAATGAATGCCCTTATATGAAATTAAACACCATGGAAAAACTTTTTTTGTGTATGAAGAATAAATCTCCGAGGATCGAGTTGGATGAATCACTCATAAAACGAGCTTTATTACCTATCGAAAGAATGCTGGCAATGAGTTAAAATTTATTTAAGAAAATTTTAAAAGTCGTTCCTTCACCCGGATTAGAACTTTTAACAAATATTTTTCCTTTGTGATATGATTCAATAATTCTTTTTGAAAGACTTAAGCCTAATCCCCAGCCTCTCCGTTTTGTGCTGTAACCGGGACGGAATACATCCTTTCTTCTTTTCAGATCAATGCCCTTGCCGTTGTCTGTAACTTCGATATCAACCTTTCCGCGGCTTTCCTTAACTTCAATTGAAATCCTTCCGGGTTTAGTTTCGATAGCATCGAGCGCATTCTTAACAAGGTTTTCAATAACCCAGCCGAATAATTCTGAATTAAGTTCTGCTTTTATTTCCCTGTCACCTTCAATGTTCAGTTCAACGGTTTTACCGGTTTGAGGTAAACGTCGTTGAAAATAATCCGTTACTTTTTTTATTTCTTCGAATACACTTGCGGACTTAAGTTCGGGAGCTGAACCTATTTTTGAAAATCTGTAAGTAATTTTATTTAATCTTTCAACATCACTTGAAATTTCTTCTGTAATATCCTGAACCTTATCAGGATTATCATAACTCAACTTTAACATTTCAAGCCAGCCCATAAGGCTTGAAATTGGAGTTCCGAACTGGTGTGCTGTTTCCTTTGCCATTCCCACCCATATATTACTTTGTTCACTCCGTTTTATATTGCTAAATCCGACGTATCCGAGAATGATAAATAAAGCCGCAATAAGTATCTGCAGATATGGATAATACTTTAACTGGTTGATCAGATCAGAATCCCCGTAATGAATTTTTGTAAGCACAAGGGTATCCTCGTACGTAACAATAATAGGGCTGTGTTGTTCATCCATCTCTTTAATTTTGTTCGCGAAGAAAACTTCCAGTTCAGGGATTGCAAGAGTTGTATCGTAATTAATATTCCTGATATTAGTTCTGTCTTTTAAATCAACTTTATCATCAGGGTTAGTAAGAATCATCGGGAAGTCGATCGGTTTTATGATATTATCAAAAAGAAATGTTATATCAACATCAGTTGAAGTTGTATTTGCCAGGTACTCAATACCTTTTGCATAAAGTTCGACTATCTGTCTCTCTTTTTCCTGCAGCTTTTTAACAAGATCCTGAGTGTAGAATAAAGTGCCGCCCGCAATTATAATTGCTATCCCAAGTAGTGTTATTTTAATATTTAATGAAGCAGGACCACCGGACATTTTCATTTCAAGTTCCTTTTAAATCTGCTTTGCAAAGTTAGTATTAATGAAGGTGAAATAAATCCTAATTTTTGTGAATGAAAATGCTGAACGATTAACAATCAATCAAAAAACATAATGATGATAGATTTTAAATTTAACGCTACATTTAATTAGATTATTTAACAAATACTTTTCTGGATTTTTAATAAAACCAGTGACCATCCGGTGCTTGTTGACTTGGCTGAAAGTCATAATTAGTAGAACTTTCATTAACATTTCGTAAGGAGATAAGAGATGTTAAAATTAAATACCATTCTTGTTTTTACCTGTTTGATTTGGATTTCAATATTAAATGCACAATGGCTGGATAAATCCGGAAATCTTCCCACAACTGCTGGAAACGGTTGGGCGATGGATGCAGTTGATAGTTTGAATGCGGTACTATCTACAAATTCTGGACTCTATAAAACCACAAATGGAGGCGATACCTGGGAATTGTTTGGTGAATCAACTTGGGCAATTGATATCTCTATGAAAAGTATTAATGAAATATGGATTAGTGGGGGTGACGGTAAAATAATTTATACTTCTGATGCTGGTATTAACTGGGTTACTCAATATTATGATCCATCAAAAACAGATTTTCTAAATTATATTGAAATGTTCGATACTGAAAATGGTATTGCAATGGGTGATGCGCTGAGCGGAGCAGGTGCTGCAGTGATATTAAAAACTACAAATGGTGGCGGTAACTGGGTATCGATAAACGATTCAGCATTTGGTGGATTCTCTGGTGACATTTGGCGGAGGCTTGATTTTATTGATCTTAACACTGGTTATTTTTACGAGTCGGGAAACAATCCGCAGGGATTGTTTAAAACAAATAATGGTTGTCAGAACTGGCAAAGAACTACACTCCCTAATATTTCTTTACCAACGGTTAAATTTTTTAATGAAAATATTGGATTGATTGGAAGAGTTGCTTCAGACCAAAATATTTACCGGACAATTGACGGAGGAATTACCTGGGAGTTGTTTACTTACTCGCCTTCAATAATTGTTGAAGACATGGAGTTTATACCCGAAAATCCTTCAAAGGTCTGGTTAGCAGACGCTCATAAATTATTTTTTAGTGCCGATACAGGAAGAACCTGGGCGGTACAGAATATTCTAAACATTGATACATTGCGAACCAGAGATCTTGTATTTGTTGATGGAACATGTGGCTGGTTATTATGTGACGGAGGAAAAGTTTATAGAACAACAAATGGAAATGCAATAACAGAAATACCTGAACAACAATCAGTTGTGTATGATTATTCTATAAGTCAGAATTATCCAAACCCATTTAACCCGTCGACAATGATTAAATTTAATCTTAAGGAGAAACAATTTGTTTCTTTGGTTGTCTATAATGTTTTGGGTAAAGTTGTATCAGTTTTAATAAATGAAGAGAAAAATGCAGGTACACACGAGATTAATTTTGATGGTGTGGAACTTTCCAGTGGCGTTTACTTTTACAAGATTCAAGCGGGAGAATTCACCAGTACTAAAAAGATGATCCTGCTAAAGTAATTTAACTTAGATAAAAAGTCTGATCTCTCTTAGGTCCGACTGAAATAATTGAAATAGAAATTTCAGCCTTCCGCGAAATAAATGAAAGGTAATCTTTTGTTTTCTGCGGCAACTCACTATAAGCTTTACAACCGGAAAGTTCAGTTTTCCAACCGGGCAGTGATTCATAAACAGGAGTAACATCAGCCAGTTTTTCAACATCTGAGGGAAATGTTTTTAGTCGCTTTCCATTCAATTCATAAGCTACACAAACTTTAATCTCATCAAAGATACTAAGCACATCAAGTTTTGTAATTGCAACAGAGTTAATTCCATTTATCATAGCTGAGTAACGAACCAGTTCAGCATCGAACCAGCCGCAGCGTCGTGGACGTCCTGTTGTCGCGCCGTATTCAGCGCCTTGTTTTCTAAGTCTTTCACCTTCATCATTTAATAATTCAGTAGGGAAGGGTCCATTACCAACGCGAGTGGTGTATGCTTTTACTATTCCGAATACATCATCAATTTTGTTTGGGGGAATACCTGTTCCGGTGGAAGCCCCGCCGGATGTGGGACTTGATGAAGTCACAAAAGGATAAGTACCGAAGTCAACATCAAGTAAAGCTCCCTGCGCTCCTTCAAGCAATACTGATTTTCCTTCACTGATTGCATGATTTAAAAATGAGGGAACATCTTTTACATATTTGTCTATTGCTTTATCAAACTCAAGATACTGTTTTACTATTGCTTCAACATCAAGTTCTTCTCTGTCATAAACTTTTTTAAGAAGGTTATTTTTTTCTTCAAGATTCTTTCTGATTTTTTCTTCTAAACATTTTCTGTTTAGCAGATCAACAATTCGAATTCCTTTCCGGGCAAACTTATCTATATAGCAGGGTCCAATTCCTCTACCAGTTGTACCAATTTTATTTTCACCGCTTTCTTCTATTGAATCAAGAAGTTTATGATACGGCATAATCAGATGAGCGTTCTGACTTATGAACAATCTTCCATCAACTTTGATATTATTTTTTTCAAGCAGTTCTATTTCTTCCAGTAATGCTGTTGGATCAATCACAACACCGTTTCCTATTACACACGTTACATTATCTCTTAGTATACCTGACGGAATTAAATGAAGTATGTATTGTTTATCACCTATTGCAACTGTATGACCGGCATTTGCGCCGCCCTGGTAACGGGCAACAATTTCATATTTCTCACTTAATATGTCAACGATTTTTCCTTTTCCTTCATCACCCCATTGGCTGCCGACAAGAACAGTTACGCTCATTTTAATTCCTTTAAATAATGTATCAGGTTTTAATGAAGACAAAATAAAAACTCCGAATAGTAGGATCCGGAGTTTTTACAAATCTAAAATTTGTTAATAGTATTAACTGCCAAAACTTTTTACTGCTTCGTCAACCGATTCATAAAATTCAAAAATGGTAATCAGTTTTGTAATTATTAATAGGCTTTCTATTTTTTCGGTTACCCGGGCAAGCTTTAAATTTCCGTTAGCTTTTTTCATTGTTGTCAATCCGCCAATCATCATTCCTAGTCCGGAACTGTTCATAAACTTAACTTCAGCCAGGTCAATTACAACATTTAATTTCCCTTCATCTATAAGTTTATGGAGCAAGTCGTTAAATTCTTTTGTATCCTCGCCCCCCATCACATTTCCCTTTAATTCGATGATAACTGCTTCGTACTTTTCCACTGTTTTAATTTTCATTAAATACTCCTCATTTTAGTGATGGAAATTTAAGTACATGCATATACTAAAGCAAGTAAATGATTTAGCCGTTTGAAGACCGAAAATCAGTATAGAAACTTGATATAATTCTTTATAAGTTTTATGGAACAAAGTACGAAGGGATGCGTCTAAAAAGATGAAATTCAAAAGAAAAAGGACCGTGATTCCACAACTGCAAATTTTGAATCTAGATGACGATTTTTCGTTGATAAAAAGATTTATTGATGGTGATGAATCAACATTCCGTACTCTTGTTCAACGCCACAAGGATAAGGTAAGGAATATCATTTATCTTACATTGAACACATCGGAACCTGTTGATGATATTACCCAGGAAGTTTTTATAACCGTTTATAAAAATTTAAAAAGTTTCAGATTTGAATCTCAGTTTTCTACTTGGTTATTCAGAATTACGGTAAACAAGTGTAAAGATCATTTAAGAAAAATTAAGGTTAGACAGATATTTTCACCGGTTCATGATGATGAGCACGAAGTAGGTTATACTACCGATCATGATAATTTTGATATGAAAGAGATTTTAAATAAAGCAATAACAAAGCTGCCGGATAAGTTGCGTATACCGTTATGTTTAAAAGATATTGAAGGCTTAAGTTACCAGGAAATCGCCGAGATGGTACAATGTGAAATCGGAACAGTGAAATCCCGGATTTTCAGAGCACGGGAAGGTTTGCGGGAAATGCTGAAACCTTACCAGGAGGAATTAATGAGATGAATAAAAAAGATGCCGAACTTTTATCAGCTTATTTAGATAATGAACTTTCAGTTCAGGAAAAAAATGATTTTGAAACCAGGATAGCTTTATCAAAAGAATTACAGATGCACCTGGAGGAACTAAGACGGATAAAAAAGTTCACTATTGATTCAATTAAACCGCTACCCGAATCACCGTATTTGGAAACAAGGATAATGGCGGCCATTACAGAAGAAAGACATTGGTATTCAGGATTTAAAAAATTAATCCCGGTTGCCGGTTTCTCTGTTTTAGCTGTACTCATAATGATCTTCCTTAAGTTTAATCCCGGTCTAATAGATGAACTTGTTGAACAACAAAAAACTAACTTAGCCGGTTTTTATAAAGAAAACCTCAAACCACTTCTATTTGCCGCTGATCTTACAAATGAAGATATATTCAACTTTGCGTTTTATAAACAACTGCCATTAGATAATGACAATAAACAGTTCCTGCATTTAGGCGCTGATGCTGATGGAAGTGAATTTTTTGAAATTAAAACAGCCAGCCTTATTCCCGATGAAAATAATTTTGAAAAGTTTGTTCGTGTACTGAATCTGAATGATAAACAAAAAGAAAAGATGGATTCAATTCTTGAATCGTATGCTGTTGAACTTCAATCACAGGTTCTTGTTAACGATAAAAATACAGTTGCTATAAATCCAAACCTGTGGAATTATAATAAAGCCATCATAGCCGAACTCCTTGCATTTGCATCATCTGCAAACAAAAGTGAATTCAACAAAGTTGTACCGGCCGGTTACAATTACCAGATGGTGCCGGCAGTTGAAAAAGTTTTGCAACAGGTTAAACTGAATAAAGACAAAAACTATATCTTCTTTACACCCGACACTATTTTCAGCGAACCTTATGAATTTGAAATGGAGAATTTCAGAGTCGAAGTTCAAAAGCTAAAAGAGGTTCAGAGAAAAAACTTTAAAGAAGCTCAGAAATATCTTGAAGAATCAATGGTACTGCTCAATCTTGATGAAAACCTTGCAAAACTTAGAAATGAAAAGTTTAATAAGAATTTCAGAGTTATGATCGACAGCAATATTTGCCGGATTCATATTCCCGATAACGAAAATTTTGTAATTGAACTTCCTGATTTCGACAGCATTACAGCTCATATAGATAAAGTTACGAGAGAAATTGATATGTACGCTTTTTCATTGCCTAAAAATCAGAAGGGTACTTCTAAATATAAATTCAGAGTTGAGGTTGGCGATTCATTGGGGAATGTAAATGTACCTATTCCGAATCTTGATTCATTAGTTCGACTTGAAAAATTATTAGTTGACTCAGTCGGTAGATTTAATTTTAAGAATTTCAATTTTGATCCTGATTCTATTGCATCTTTATTTCAGAATTTTGGTCCCGATAGTAATTCAAAATTCAGGAATGAAGAATTCAACCGTCAGATGAACCAGTTCAAGAAGGAAATGGAAATGTTCAGAAAAGAAATGGAAGAGATGAAGAAGAATCTTAAGCCGGAACAAAAAATTGAAGTCAAGAAAAGCGAGCCGATAGAGATATAAATCGGTTTGACAATTATAAAAACGCCCTTCACTCGAAGGGCATTTTTATATTAAAATATTCTGAGCCACAAAAGTTTATACAAACGAAATTATAACTTGAAATTTGTTCAAGTATTTCTAATTGCCTGCCTTTTGATTATTTTTATTACCGATAAATAGACACTTATTTAATGATAATCAGGAGCGTAGATGGCTTTGTTACCTATCACTCTATATGGTGATAAGATACTTAGAAAAAAGGGCAATCGTGTGAGTGAAGTAAATGCTGAAACAATTGCTTTAATAAAAAATATGTTTGATACTATGCGTAATGCAAACGGGATCGGACTTGCGGCAAACCAGGTCGGTTCAGATAAATCAATTTTTGTTGTTGATGTTTCTGTTATTGAAGGCAATGAACATATAAAACCTATAGCTTTAATAAACCCTGACATAAAATTCTATTCCGAAGAAAAAGTTTTTATTGAGGAAGGATGTTTAAGTATTCCGGAAGTACGTGCAGAAGTCGAACGACCGAAAATTATAAAAATAACTTACCAGGATTCTGAACTTCAAAAACATACTATTGAAGCTGATGGGATACTCGCAAGAGTTATGCAACACGAGTATGATCATCTGCAAGGAATTTTATTTACCGACAGAATTTCTGATGAAATAAAAAAAGAACTGAAAAAAGATTTAAACCTTATTCGTAAACGTGAAATAGAAATAGACTATCCTGTCACCGAAGACCCTGATTATCAACTTAAATAAACTTTCTCGCCGATGAATATTATTTTTATGGGCACTCCGGATTTTGCAATCCCTTCTTTAAACGCCCTTGTTCAAAGTAAACATAAAGTTGTTGCTGCTGTTACAACTCCGGATAAAGAAAGAGGGCGGGGACAAAAAGTATCATTCACTCCCATTAAAGAATTTGCAGTTAAAAACTCCATACCTGTACTTCAGCCGGATAAATTAAAAGATGAAAAATTTATTTCTGATTTGAAATCTTTTAATCCTGACTTATTCGTTATTGTTGCTTTCAGAATTTTACCGCGAGAGGTATTTACAATTCCAGCGAAAGGGAGTTTTAATCTTCATGGTTCATTACTTCCCAAATACAGAGGTGCGGCTCCAATACAATGGGCACTGATTAAAGGTGAAAGTGAAACCGGACTTACAACATTCATGCTTGCTGATAAAGTTGATACAGGAAATATTCTGCTCCAGGAAAAAAATGAAATATTGCCGGATGATAATTTCGAATCACTCCACGATAGGATGAGTCTTAAAGGTGCTGAGTTAGTAATTAACACTGTTGATAAAATTGATTCAGGAAATTTTGAATTAATAAAACAGGATGATTCACTCGCTACACCTGCACCAAAGATAACTAAAGATATTTGTTTGATTGACTGGAATAAACCGGCAGAAGAAGTTCATAATCTTGTAAGAGGCTTATCACCGCATCCGGTTGCGTACTTTTTATTCAACAGTAAAGTGATTAAAGTTTACAAGACAGAGATTGCAAAAAATCTGACTCTCAAACCATTTGAATTTCATCAATCAAAAACCGAATTGATAATCGGATGTGGAAAAGATGCTGTGAGAATTCTTGAAATCCAACAGGAAGGGAAGAAACGAATGGGTGTTGAAGAGTTTTTGAGAGGTTTTAGTTTTGGTTGAAATTGATTCGGGATTGTAAACAGACTCTCCAAACTGGCATCAACACATTTTAGTCTTTTCATTTTTAAAATGATAATGTTAGGCTGACCGGCTCAGGCAGGTATCGAAGACGTACACCAATTTTCTACATCACACTTCGACAGACTCAGTATGACATAGAAAATGAAAAACTCTCATAACCTAATAGCTATCGTACCTCAACAAACACAGGTGCCTGCTGATAATGATAAGTTGTATCGGTCAACTGTTTTATCTCTTTGGTTTTCCAGTTCATCAACATTATGTGATATTGTGATTCATCTTTGTTGCTGTGGTCATAAGCAAGCCAGTTTCCATCTGAACTCCAGTCATGCCAGCCTTCATTGTCAGTGCTGGTTGTGAGTTTCCATTGTTTATTTCCATCGGGGGTTACGGCAAAAATATTATTCTGTCCATTTTGTTTGGAGATGTAAGTAATATAGTTTTCCGTGGGATGCCATTTTGGGGGACCGGCTTTATATCCAAAATCTTTTGCAGAGACATTTTCTTCAGGATAAGTTGTGAGTTGCTTCATATTTGAGCCGTCAACATTCATAATATAAAGTTCTTCGTGTGTTGTTCTGTCTCGTTTATTTTTCTGATAAGCAAAAACAATTTGTTTACCATCGGGAGAGAAACAAGGATCGCGGTACAAAGCCGCAGTGTCATTTGTGATCTGTTCAAATGAACCACTTTTTGTATTTACTAAAAATAATTGATAACGAATTTCCTTACCGATTCTTCCGGCAACTACCATTTCTTCGCAATTGTTCCGGCTGCTCATCCAGCTATCTTCAAGCTGAAGGTCTGAAACTTTCCTGATATTTTTTCCACTATCGTCCATCTCGTAAAGAAAATAATTTCTGTAAGCAGTGTCTCTGTCGCTGATAAAAAACAATCTGTTTTTGTAAGCATAATATGTCCATGCAACATCATTATGGTTAGTGAGATTTCTATTTTTGCTTCCATCAATATTCACTGCCATCACTTCATAATTGTTTGGTGCTGTACTGTCAGGCGCGAAAACATTATAGGCAACTACATATTCTTTTTTCTGTTCCTCTGATTTCTTATCGCAAGAAAAAAATACAAGTGAAGTCAGAAGTATAATTGTAAATGATTTCATTATTCTCTCTTTTACTTTTTGTGTGTACGGTTATAAGATTGTTTTAAATATTCAGAAACTTTTTTATCAAAATGTTTTTCTTCTGTAATGATAACCATATGAGAAATTCTCGGCATTGGTCCGGTAAGTTTTGTTTTTTGAACTACGTCATTAAAAGGTAAATCTCCCAAATCCATTCCAAGCCGTAGTTCTTTAGGTTTAATATTAACAGCAGCAAACTCTCTTGCAGACGTAAACGAAACATAAGTTTTCTTGGCTATCATCTGAGTATCAGAAAAATCTTCCAGAATTTTTTGCGAAACAAAATCAAATAGCGGTCGCATTGATTCTGATTTAACAAATTGATTTTCCAGAAGATTATCTTCGCTTTGATATACAGGTTTTCCATTGTTAAGATAAATACCCGCGACAAAAGAAGCCTGCATATGATTTAGTTTATGTTCACTCTTCAGCCAGTTAAGGATTTCCATCTGTTTCGTAAAACCTTTGGGTTTGACAACGGCTAACCATTGTTCAAGTGTTTTACCTGTTTTTTCTTTTGCTGTTTGAATAAACTCTAATTCAAATTCGCTTGATGTTTTTGCCATATTACCTCCACGCTCCGAGTATGAAGCCTATGATTGTGAAATAAACTACTATGTATCCGCCGTTTATAAAAATATATTTCCACGAACGTAATTCAAATAATGCAATCACAGCAAAGATTAATGCAGCCCAACCGAATCCTGTGAGGAAGCCTGCAGTCGCACCCCACGCAGCATCTGTTTTTGCATCACCAAGAAAAAAAGCCAGGTTGTAACTCATTATCAATGAGAAAAGAATTGTCAATCCATACGTCTTAACAGGATTAACTTTCTTAAGATCCTCCTCTGTTAAATTATTTTCTTTCTTCCATGCTTTGTAAAACATTACCGGGGAATACCAGAGTGCACCCAGAACTAAATTGAAGATCGCACATACAGCCACAGCAAGATGATTTATATAAATGTCTTCCATCAAATAACTCCTGATTAATTTTCACGAAAAATATTAGGAAGGCTGATCGATGTATTGTAAAAAATTTACCTAACCAACAGGAACATAATTCAACTGGTCATTTTTCATTTGAATGTACTGTTCGGGTGTGAACCCTGAAAAATTTCTGAAGTCGTGAATAAAGTGTGCCTGGTCATAATAACCGCTTTCAATTGCTATCGCTGTCCAATCAATTTTATGCGAGATCTCAATCTCATGTACAGCTTTTTGAAATCTGATGACTTTTAAAAATGATTTGGGAGTGAGACCGACATTTTCTTTAAATAATTTTATAAAATGTTTTTGTGAGTAACCTATCTTCTCAGAAATATTTTTGATTGAGGATTGAGAAGGAGAATGAACTATCTTATTCACCGCAAATTCAATAACAGGGATCACACCCAATTTCTTTGAATAATGTTTTAACAAATATTTTTCGGCTGCAAAAAATTTCTGATCAATATTTTCAATAGAAAGAATCATTTCTCTCAGATTCATTATTTCATTAGTTAAAACAAGATCGCCGTCAACAACACTGTCGGTAAGCTCGTGCAAAGGCATTTGCACAAACGGGTATGCTTTACCTTTGTGGAAATTAATTATGAACATTTCGCTGTCGCGCCCGGAAGGGATGGAGATATAATTATTCCTTATTCCCGAAAACCAAACACTTCTGCACGTCTGAATTTCTTTGAGAGTATCATTATCATAAATATATTTGGGGTAATCAGTAAGGTCGAAAACAACATTGATATTTCCGTCCGGCAAAAATCTGTCGATAGAATGAACCGGATTAAAATCCCTGTAATAAATAAAACTCTCGATAAAAATATGCAGAGGATACGATGGAGTATGAAGTTTAAATACCATTCGGTAATCAGTTGTTTATAGTTAAAAGTCAGGAAATATTTGTGATGAATTCAAATGAGGGTATAATATCTCAATTGAATTGCGGGCTTATTATACAAAACCATAACTGTTAAATGCAACAAGTTGTTTTAAAATTCTTTAATGTTATTCGCAAGTATTGATAGAAAAAATGGAAGCCATAAAAAATTGTTTCAGCGGTTTAACTCGCAGCAATTCATTTTTTATAAGTGTAATGCCCGATGATTTTAAAATCAAAGAGACAATCCTCCAGTACCTGTCCGCGACCGATGTTGTGAACAATCAAATATCTTTTCCCATCAGAAGATTTTTTATTTACAACAATACCGATATGAGTGACTCCTGCTCTCAATTCCCAGCAGACAATATCGCCGGGTAAATAGTCTTCTGCTTTATTCGTAATTGGTTTCACTTTGCCGTAACGTGAAAAGAATGTCATAAGATTCGGAACTCTGCGATGGTCTATGTTTTTATCCGGTCGAGTTAATCTCCAAAACTTTGGATATTTACTGAAATTATTTTTCATATCCTCGTGGACTTCCTTCTGCAAATCGATACCAAGTTTCCTGTAAGCCCGAATAATAACATCTGTGCACACACCTTTATTTGAAGGAATATCTCCATTGGGGTATTCTATACTGAAGTAACTTGAAGTGTAGGTTACATTCTGTTTTGTGAGGGTTAGAGTTGAATCTGCGAGTCTGCCAAAGAAATCAGTTTGAGCATTTATAAAATTATTTTGAGCAAAAAACACAATCAGTATGAAAAGAATTTTTACCATACTTAGCTGATTTTTGACAGTATATAAAAAATTACTTAGGATTTATTTTTTAATTTTAAAAATAATGTTTGAACCGGGTAGAACTGTAATTGCTTTCACCGGTTTATACGATTCAAATTCGTTACTCTCGTTTTTCGGGAATTGATATGCTGTAGATAGCATTATAGTTTCAGCCACGTAAAGCGAAAGGTATTCGACATTGTTTTTGCTAATAGAATTAATTGACAATCCGGGAAACTGAACATCATTCTCTTCATTAAAAACTCCGGAACTAAATTTTGTTCCGTTCAGTAGGATAGACAAAATATTTGACTGCAACTGAGTCTGAAATTCTAAAAATGTTTTACCATCAGTTGTTGAAGTTGAATACAGCTTTGGTAAATATTCATAGACAAGTTCTTCATTTTCTTCTATGGTCAGTGTTACTTCGGTTGAGTGAAAATCAAGTATAAGTGTATCTTTCCCATTTACGACTTGCAAATATCCCAGAGCAATTCCATCTATGTCGTTAACTTTATTGTCTGTAGATGGCGATTCGTCATTTTCTGCGGAACTATTATAAATACTAGCCGGGCTTGTTTGTCCGCACGAAATAAATAGTCCGGTTAAAATCGCTGTTAAGATCAGGACAATAAACTGTTTCATTAATAATTCCTATAAATCAATGTTTATAATTAAACTAATCCAATTTTATAAATGTTAGTTTTGAGAATCAAATTCTGAACAACATTTAACCAAGTTCTTCAAGCATTCGTCTTACCTGGAGATCACCAAAACCATAAATACTTTCTCTTTTACAAAACTCTCTGAAAATTGTTCCGAAGTCTTTTGTATTTAATTCATTGGATATATTCAGCAAGGTTTGTTTAGGTCTGCCTGGATTTCCTTCAGCAGGAATCCGGTCAATGTGAGCTTTAACAGCAGGGAGAAGAAATGGATAATGTTTATTTAGCTGCGAGGAGATTCTTAGAAGTTCATTAATCTTATTATTCTGGTAATTTTTCCAGAGAATTT
Organism: Bacteroidota bacterium; assembly: GCA_023453665.1. GTDB lineage: Bacteria > Bacteroidota > Ignavibacteria > Ignavibacteriales > Ignavibacteriaceae. Next base: position 16,617 of record JAEXTA010000244.1, read on the forward strand.
TTAACTGAGAAAAATCTGTTGGTGATACAGGCTGTTTGTTAGTGTAAGCTTGAATAAGTTCATCCTTGTTCATTCCACCAAAACCATATTGAAGTCCTTCTGAAGGATGAACCAGGAATAGCGGACTATCAATTCCGTATTCATCAAGAAGATGAAAAACAAACCACATATTTACCTGGCAGAAAAGATCATCTTCAAACCACAAGTTTATTTCTGAATCTTTCGGAATGGATTTCATTTTTTCAAACTCTGTAACCACATAAGAATAGTAATCGATATGTTTAGTTTCTTCTTTTGCATTGTTGAGGAACTCTGCTCTTGACGCAAACAACTTAACAAGTGTATCACCTTTAACATTTCCATCAACAAGACATTCACGGCAGATGATAATTTCTCCCGGCAGATTTTCCGGGAAAATATCTTTGAGTGCATCACCGTTTAGTATGTGATAATTTTTTTTCAACTATTTACTCTGAAAACTTTTTATTGTTTGGCTTTTTCAAAAGTTAGTTCCTGAACTCCATCTTTCCAAATAATTTCACCGAGTTGATTGAGCAGATATAAATCTTCATCAAAAACTTTTGCGAAGATGTTGCAGCAGTCCAGACCTGTACCGTCGCCGTAATAAATCCCCATACAGTTTGAAGTTTTTGTACGTGCAGGTTTTAACGGACCATAAACAACTTCTCCCGGTATTGTAAATATAGATGCGTTTTCCTGGATGATGTCGAGCGGTGGTGCGTTGTCTATCCATATTTCCTGTCCTGAAACTCTCGCGTGCATAAACGTACGTATGAAGGGGAGAAGTGCGTTGAACGCTTTGCAGGTAACAGGTGCTTCATCTAAATAATATTTGAAGCGGATGATTTTGTTGTTTGGGGTTTTTAGGATGAAGGAGAGCATATTGTAGATTACAAATATTTTATCTTGTACTAAAATTTTATTTTTTAGTTACTGTTATTAGTTTATCGAAACTCTGAAACATAATTACAAGATCTGAATTATTTTTGTAAGTGTTTAAAGTGTTTTCAAATATTTTTAGTATTTCGTTCTCAAATTTAGGCAGTTCAAATACTTTTATTATATCGTCAAACTTGTATTTAGTTTCATATGCTGTATAATGTTTTCTAAGATTCAAAAGTAGATGAGTCAGAGTATCTTCTTCTTCTTCATTTTCTTTTAACTCAATGTTTATTGGAATTTCATCCAAGTTTCTAGAAGAGTTTTTAAGATTTGCTAGTTTATTAATTATCGTTAATTCAGAAACATCTTTTGTATTAAAGAAACTCGAAATAACATCAATGAAAGATGTTGTTTTCGTTGAATAATTAAAGTTTGTTTCGGTTAAGGCTATTATATTTAAACTTATTGATTTGGGATTCAGATTAAAATTCATTACAGAAAATCTATCAACAATCTTCAGAGGTGAATATATGTACCAATATGAAAGTTCATTATGCTGAGCTAGTAGTTCTTTCCTAAATGCATAAAATGCTGAATCCCAAGTTATGAGAAAGGGTTCATTTATTTCGTCGGTTTCAGTATTTATGTGGTTTTCCCTTGTTGATAAATAAAGAATTGTTCTTAGGTCATTTTCTAATGCTGTATTTGAGCGATCTCTAGATTGATATGCTAAAGAAATCTCGTAGGCTTTTTTTATTAAGGAATAATTAGAGTAGGTCGGGTGATAAATAAGTTCTATTCCAGACTGTTCAAAAATTTCAATGATCTTAGCTTGAGCACTTTTAATAAATTCAACATCTTTTTCTAAATAAAATTTTTCACCAAGGATTTCCTCTATGAAGTCAATAAATTCAGTACCTGGTTCAAGGTATCCATTAGTAACTAATTCTTGATATGTATTATAGAAAACATTTTTTGATTTCCCGAGTTTAGATATAAAAGGTAATTTTACAAAACGTTGAAGTTTTAATGCCTCCTGAAGATGTCCAGCAACCTCTCCCACATAATCATATGAAGAATAAATTTTTATTCTGCCCTTCAATTTATTTAAAGTTTTTAATAAAATTTTAACTGATTGTAATGCCGAATCTGAGAAATCGATTTTATCATTATATAAGACACAAATCATTCTAATTAATATTTGCGTATCAAGAAATATTTTTTGCTTTTTACCATTGATGTACTTTTCAAGTTTATCAGATGAATACAGATTATTAAATAAATGAATAGACGATAACTTGTTTAAGAAGTTGTTTGTTTCACAAATCTTCAATAACTCTTTTGAAATATCTTTTGTATTTGCTTGTTCAATACCTTTTTTAGTAAAAAAACTAGTTAGATCATTAAAAGTTTTTTTTATAGAAGCACTAAAGGAATTATTTGTGCTTTTCACTTCTTCTATGTCGATTGTATAGTTTTCTTGATAAAGCTTATAAAGAATGCTAACTAACTCAGAACATTCACAATTAATACTATTCTTAGAAATAAATTGTTCAATAATTTCATTAAGTTGTTCTTCTTGAGTGATGACGTTGGAGAATATTTCACTGATCTCATTGAATTTGACAGCACTTAATTGATATTTTCTTTTATCCGTTGGACTAATCAATTGTTTTTTTGAACGAAGAAAGTTTAGTTCTCTCTCTAAAAAATCTTTTTGTAAGGTGTTGTTTAAATGGGGATTTATATAATTGAAAATATCATCTATTGAACTATCAGGAGTTGCATATAGGAATGAGAAAATGTACGAATCAATGAAGTTTCTTTTAATCTCTATACTGTTATGGTCAAGGGTAAGTACGTCAAAAAGTATTTTAGTCTGTTTATCAGCGATATGAGTGTTTATGTTTATTTTTAATTCATGTGCTTTATAAGTAAAATCTTTGATAGAATTGTAATTCTCAGCTTCCTGTGCTAAAATATTGGAATCAATTATAGTCAGTTTTATTCCATAATCCACTTCCGCTAGTATTATAAGCTCATTTTTCTTTTCCTTACTAATATTCTGACTAATATAAAATTCTAAAGAATTGAGATAATGATATTTTTTAATATTCTCAGCAGATTTTTCTAAGTCCTTTACTAATTTTGTTTCAAATCCAGATTTTTGAACTGTAACTTGAATGTTTTTTTTAATTTCTTTGTCTCTAATAATTATTTCTAAATCATTACCTCCATCATAAGGTCCATCAATAATTCTCACATGTGGGGTTTTATATTTTTCTTTTAGGTAAGCTTGAATAAGTTTTCGGAAGTTTTCCTCTGATAAACTAGATATTAAATTATTAAGTTCTTTATTCATTTTATTTGCCATTTAATTTTAATTTGGTTGGGAAATATTACAGCATTTATAAAACTAAATTGTTTAACTATAGTGAAGGAGCTTTCCTAGTTCTATCGAGAAGTAAGTTAAGTATTCACTCTTTATTACATTAAACTACTTAAAAACTTTTATTGCTACAATAACTTAATTCTCTACTTGGTTTCCTATCTCTTTCACCTCGTCATCCCCAATGAAAACCAGCCAATTAGTAATATCATCGCAATCATAATTCCCCAGAGCCAGAATTTATTTTCAAACAGTGGTTTGAATCCATTTCATATACTGTGAGACAATCAGATTCCAAAATTGTGACTAAACAAAATTGATTTTTTTATTCGATATTAAGCTAATCAAAAGACGGTTTGACTTCAAACAATAACTGATTTCTTACATTTCATTATTTCTCTTTCATCATTGCCAACTATTCCTTAAAATTGCCGCATCCAAAATCAAAATTAGGACTCACCTTGGAATTCAAGAACAGTATTATCGATCAGATCGGCAACACTCCGCTGATCAAATTGAATAAGCTAAGTAAAGGTTTAAAGCCACAGATATTTGCGAAGCTTGAATCCGCAAATCCCGGCGGAAGTGTTAAGGACAGGATCGGTCACGCAATGATTATTGATGCTGAACAAAAAGGTATTTTAAAACCCGGCGGAACTGTTATTGAAGCGACA
>JAEXTA010000233.1 GCA_023453665.1 Bacteroidota bacterium
TAGTATATAAGATTGTACCGCTTGCACCAGCTACAAAACCTGTATCTGAATTGACAAACTCAACATCCCATAAAGTAGTTGTAACACCTGAGTTTTGTTCAATCCAGTTAGTACCGCCATCAGTAGATTTCATTATCAATCCGCCGGTACCAGCTATGTAGCCAATATTCTGATCGATAAATGTTATTGAATATATGTCCCTTGCCTGCTGATCCGGATATGAAACTGACCATGATAATCCTGAATCTGTAGATAAAGTTACTGCACTGCCATTTCCCACGAGGATAGATTTGCTGAGACTCAGGACTGCTGCATCATTGTGATCAGCTCCTGTTGGTAAGGGGTTTTGCCACTCCCAATCGAATACCTGCGGATATAAACCTGAAGTGAGGATAAATGATAAAATAATGATCGTAATAAATTTATGAGTTGATTTCATAGTAACTCCCTGAAAAATTAAGAGTAATGAAATTTTTTCCAATCAATTTTAATGCAACATAGGGTACTACTTTTAAATAATCAATCAAATAATATTATTTCTATTTGGTGAAAAAACGCAGATCATGATTGTGATAAATAGTTTTAATTTCTTTCTGTATATTTGTCGCAACTTCTTAAAAATTTAATAAAGGATACTATGAAAAAAATATTTGTAGCTATAGTTTTGTTATCAATTAGCCTGTTTACAGGTTGCGAAAATAAAGAAGAAGCTAAAGACGAAATGATGAAAGAATCGCTGGGTATGCGTGCCGTTGAAGTGATTGATTTACTAAATGCGCCGGGATACACATATTTACAGGTGAAAGAAAAAGAAAACACTTTCTGGATAGCTGTTCCTCAAATGGAAGTTGAAAAAGGTGAAAAACTTTATTTTTCAAAAAGTATGGAAATGAAAAATTTCAGAAGCGAAACAATTGATAAAACTTTTGAATCAGTTTTGTTTGTGGAAGATATAACCCGTAATCCGAATCAACAGCACGAACAATTATCGAATGTTCATTCACAGGTGGGCAATGTAGTTAAAGAAGAAATTAAATTGGAACCTGTCCCTGGCGGCTTTACAATTGAAAAAATTTACGCTGACAAAGAATCTCTTTCCGGTAAAATCATAAAGGTTAAAGGTAAAGTAGTAAAGTTTAACAAACAGATAATGAACAGGAACTGGATTCATCTGCAGGATGGAACAGGAACACAGGGTAATTTTGATTTAATGGTAACAAGTAATGATGATGTCACCGTTGGTCAGATAGTTATCGCAGAAGGTAAGGTTGCAGTGAATAAAGATTTTGGTTCAGGTTATTCTTACTCAGTTCTTCTTGAAGAAGCAAAGGTAAAGCCTGAATAAATTTATTTTAAAATCTAGATCGTGCTAACTTAAAGTGTAGATTCAGTTAGTAAAAGCATACTCAAAATCGTTGTTAAAATATTTCTTTATTCTAAGGCTTACTCATACTCATTACTTTCAAGTGTTACTATTAACGCTTTGTTAGAATAATTTTTTAATTCCATTTTAATAAAGTATCTGTATATCGGATTTTCTTATTAATGTTGACCCATTCCATTTGAGACGCTAAAGCAATGTGAATCGAGTTTCCAGAAATTAATCCTAATTTCCACCATTCAAATTGGAATGGTCGATATGTGAAATCCATATAGTGAATAGCAATCACCTTCGTACCGTCTGGCTGCAAAAAACCGAAATACTGTCTATTGTAATTTTTTCTCAGCCTTCTCTTACAGTCTTCTAAAGCTTTTGAATTAAAACCGAGTTGACGTTCAATTTCCACCTCAATAATCTTTTCTGCTGCAATAATATCCTCAATTGAAGGTGTGAATCTTATCAGACGCAAATCATCCATAATTGGAAAAGTATCAGAATTAGAAGAAAAAATAACTCCCTCCCCATCATAAAATTGTTCTAACCTGATAGTTGTAGCTATTGGAATTGAAATAGTATCAATTTGCGCATAGAGAATTGAAGGTAAAAGGATAATTAAAGATTTCCAATATACATATCTCATGGTCTATCCCAGATAATATCATTTAGTCCCAAACTGATTTAATTTATGAAATCAGGATTTTTTTTGATCCATAAATCTTTCCTGGATCTGTCCATAAGTTTCTATCCTTCTGTCACGGAGGAACGGCCAGTTCCTTCTTATGTATTCAATCCTGTTAAGATCAAGTTCGGCAAAAACAATTTCTTCTTTATCAACGGATGCCTGTGCTATTATAACGCCCTGAGGATCAGCTATAAAAGATGAACCCCAGAACTCCAATCCTGCCGATTCGGGATTTTCTTTTTCCAATCCAATTCGATTTACGGAAGCAACAAAAACGCCGTTAGCTATTGCATGGCTTCTCTGTATGGTTTGCCACGATTCGAATTGTTGTTTGCCGTGCTCCTTTTTTTCATGCGGATGCCAACCGATAGCAGTCGGGTAAAATATGACTTCAGCACCCAGAAGCGCTGTCAGTCTCGCACCTTCGGGATACCATTGATCCCAGCAAATTAATGTACCAAGGTTTCCATATTCAGTTTTAAATGTTTTATAACCAAGATCACCGGGTGTGAAATAAAATTTTTCGTAAAAGGAAGGATCATCCGGTATGTGCATCTTTCGATAGTGACCAGCAATTTCACCTCTTGAATTAATTACTACAAGACTGTTGTGATAAAGTCCTGCTGTTCTTTTTTCAAAAAGCGGCACGACAACAACAACTTTTAATTTTTTAGCAAGGGCACCAATTGTTTTTGTTGAGGGACCAGGAATAGTCTCAGCCAGATCAAAATATTTAATGTCTTCTTTCTGACAAAAATACTGTGAGCGGTATAGTTCGGGAAGACATATTACCTTAGCGCCTTTTTTTGCAGCTTTGGAAATCCACAACAAAGCCTTTTCAAGATTCTTATCGGGGTTTTTAGACAGTGAAATCTGAATTAATCCTATTGGTATTTTTCTATTTACAATATCCTGATTTTTCTTATTCATATTATTTAAATAATAATTAATTCCCGTTTAATATTTATATTTAGTTTCGCCCAGTACTTTCCCATCCTGTGAATATTCGATTGAGGATTTTAAAACCCCATCAACATAATTTTCGATATACCAGAGAGTTTTATCTTCCCTGTAAATTTTTGTTTCGCCGGTGAGTTTATCTTTTTTATAATTCTGTTCTGTCCACAGCGTGCCATTTTTATAATAAGATTTTGTTATTCCCTCTTTCATTCCTGATTTATAATTTTCTTCAGATTTTAAATTTCCGGCTTCATAATAAACTTTTGACAAACCTGATTGTTTTCCGAAAATATAATTTCTTTCTGATTCTTTCGCACCACTCTCATAATATTCAATCGACAAACCTTCAAGTTGACTGCCGTCATACTCATATTCGCCTTTAAGCTGACCGTTCTCATAATACCATTTTGTTGTGCCTGATTGTAAACCGTTTTTAAATTCCGCTTCGGTTTTTATTGAGCCCCCGGGATAATATTCTTTTGTTACTCCGATTCTTTTCCCCTGCCTGAAATCTGAGATTGAAAATAATCCGCCAGATTCATGATATGATTTATATGAACCATCTAAAATTCCGTCTGAATAATTTCCAAGTTCTTTCAGTGAACCATTTTCATAATAAGTCCTGAATTCACCATTGTACTTATTGTTCTTATATGTAACGATTTCCTGAATAATGCCCTCTGAAGAATAAATATACGAGACGCCTTCTTTTACCCCCTGTTTATAGTTGATAATTTCTTTTATTATTCCTTTGTCAGAATAATATTTATTAACACCTTCAAGTGTTCCATTTCTGAAATTTTCAACCTGTTTCAGCATTTTGTTTGTATAGTATGAACGGATCAGACCATCCTGTGCAATCGCTGCTAACATAAAGTTTAATGTTAGTATTGTTGTAAACAATAATTTCATTTTCATTCTCCTTAAATTCAGTTTGAACTTACGAGAATACCATCTCTGTTGTATTCTCTTCTGATAACTGGTTTTCCGTTCTGATACAACTCTTCACGTTCTGTTTTCCTGTTTTCAAAATAACTTCGTAACCAGCCGTTAAGTTCACCGTTAATGTATTCTTCTTCCTGTTTAAGAAAACTGTTTTTATAATAAGTAAGTTTTTTTCCGGTGAGTTTACCGTTGATATAATTTTCGACAGTTTTTAATAATCCATTTTCATGATACTGTTTGAATTCACCTGTCAGAACATCATTCACATATCTGCCCGCAGTCTGCATTGCACCGTTGTCATGAAAAGTGATTGCAATACCATTTTTCATATTTTCATCATACATAATTTCCGATTTAAGTACACCATCAGGATAATAAGTTTTTGTAAGCCCTTTCCTTATACCGTTTATGTATTCTATTTCTGATTCGACTATTCCGTTTTCATAGAACATATATGATTTACCGTTGAGCGTATCTGCTTTGTAATTCCATTCTTCTTTAAGATATCCGCTTTCATAAAAAATCTTTGTTGAGTTTTCCCGGATTCCGTTTTCAAGAAATACTTCTTCTTTTAAAGAACCATTAGTAAAATATTCTTTCAGATTTTTTTCTTCCGATTCAAATTTTCCCTGGTAATCATACCTGATCCTGTTTACAAGTTCTCCGTTTTTGTAATCATCTTTTACCCGCACACTGCCGGCCATATCAAAAATTTTAACTTCACCTTCAAGTTTATCATTTATGAACATTGCTTCAAGCGCAACATTGTTAAGATTGCTGTCATGAAATATGCGTGTAATACCCTGCTGAACATTATCGCGGTAGCGTCTTTCAACTTCAACTTTCCCTGATTTGTAAAAAGTTCGTGATATATCATTCAAAAAACCATTAACGTAATTCCATTCACCCTGCAGTTCACCAGTTTTATAGTAAGTATATGTGATGCCTTCGAGTTTGCCGTCAAGATAATTTTGTTCCGCCCACAGTTCGCCTGATTCATAATACCATTTGGAGATACCTTGTTTTATCCCGTTACGATAATTCCATGTAATACTTAAAACACCATCCTGAAAAAACCAGTTTGAAATTCCTTCTTCTACACCATCAATAAATTGCCATTCTTTCCAGATTTTTCCGTTTGGATAGTACTCAAAGTAAGTTCCATTTATTTTACCATTAATGTAAGTTCCTTCGGTTTTCGTCACACCATTCGGATAATAAGTTTTTTTTGTTTCTGATCCAGCAGACTGTTGTGAAAAAACTGTCAGTCTAAACGAAAACAGTACAAAAATGATTGCAATTTTTATTCTCAAATCTCTTCTAATTCCTATTGATAGATGCTGCTAAATTAAGATTATTTATACAAAGGAAAAAAGTCAATTTGATGAATAAATTGTTTGAATGATCCATTTTGTAGTAAACAAGTGGCATCGAACAACAGGATTTATTCCAATAAATTCTCTCAACTTTGTGTTGAAAAATTCGATAATAGACCAGAGTGCATCTACGCTTTGACCTGATTCGTTGTAAAAGAGTATTGATTTGATTTTTAAGTTGTGATTTAGTTGGACACGGTAAGAATTCATGAACAGTTGCTGCATTTTAAATTATAATTACATTTTTAATTCTTATTTACCGAAGCATATTTAGCAGGGGAACGGTAATTTTGAAACTGATTTTAGTACTACATACTATCTTTTCGTTAGCAGTTCTTGCGCAGAATAAAATCACGCTGACAAAGAGTGATATAATTGAACTTCAGCCAGAGTATTATTCTAAACTTCTTTCCGGCGAACTTCTCAAAATTGCCAGTGAAAAGATCACTACCTCAAAATTAAATAAACAATCTGCTCCTGAAAGAATATTTGTAACCATTTACCAGGAATCATATCCAACTCAATCAGAAATCGATGAATACATTTCAACAGGTGTCGATCCTTTAGTTGAAACCTGGACACCACCATTGTCTAATCATCCCTACGGATTTTTTATTGCAACCGTTTCACCAGACAAGTTGAACGAAATACTTTCATTACCATTCTTAAAAAAACTTGATTATGCTGATGCTCTATCATTTCCTACCGGTAATGAAACAGCAAAGAAAACTAAAGCAGAAATTTTATTCCAAAACGGATATAAAGGTAAAGGAGTTAGGGTTGCAGTGCTTGATTCAGGACTTGATACTGAACCTTTGAATGAAGACCTGCCATCAACAATTATTAAAAAAGATTATTCATCATATCCAACTCTTGATGACGATGTTGAAAACAGAATTACGGGACATGGAACTCACGTTGCCGGATTGTTAATCGGGAATGGATTACTTTCTCATAATAATATGATAAATGGTTCTGGTAAATATTCCGGAACTGCTCCTGGTGCCGATCTTATATTCTTAAAAATCGGTAATGACTTTTCCGGTGCAGCAAGTACAACATCAATTGTAATGGCTATGGATGCCGCCGTAAATATCTACGGTGCAAAAATTATTTCGATGAGTTATGGAAGTTGGGATATTTTTCACGATGGCTCCTCAACACAAGATCAGAAAGTTGATTGGTGTTATTCAAATGGTACTGCTGTATTTCTTGCTGCAGGAAATTATGGAAATTCCGGAAGACACTTTTCAGGGATTGTCAATGCAATTGATTCATCAGATTTTATACAGGTTAATGTAAATGGTGTTACACCAAATTCAACATATTTAAATTTTAATCTCGTCTGGTACGATGGACTGGCAGTAAGAAATAATCTCACATTAAAATATTATGATTCAAACTTTAATGAATTGACAAATTCATATTCATTCCCGACAACGGAAAGTATAAGAGGAACTGAATCATCTATCTCACAAACTCTTTCAACTCTGCCTGAAGGAAACGGAACATATTATTTACGTGTAATTAATCAATCGAATACTGTTCAACAGTTTCACATTTATGAACATTTTAAAAACGGTAAAGTAACATTTAATCATCCCGATCCTGATTATACCATAGTTTCTCCGTCATCCGCTGATTATGCATTTTGTGTCGGGGCTTATGTGTCACGCGATAACTGGACTGCATCAAATTCAAATATTTATTCATTCAATCAAACACTAAATGGAATTGCTGACTTTTCCAGCAGAGGTCCGCGAATTGACGGATTACAAAAACCGGATATTGTCGCTCCTGGCAGTGCATTGATTTCAATTCGCGACAGAGATATTCAAACTTCTGTTAATCAATACTGGATTGATAATGATGGAATACCCGGCGGTTATGCAAATTATTTTGTAATGGAAGGGACAAGTATGTCTGCACCTGTTGCTGCCGGGTGTGCTGCATTGTTGTTAAATGTCTATCCGAATATTTCTACTGAACAATTGTATTCGGCATTAAGAAACAATGCACTTAAAGACGAGTTTACTGGAACTACTGCGGGAAATATTTATGGCTATGGCAAACTTGATATTAATTCAGCAGTTAATGATTCATCATTATTAAGTTCATATAGTGTAATTACCAACATCAAACTTTTTCTTGAAGGTGCATATAACGGTAATGGATTGGCAAACACACTTGCAATAAATGAACTTCTTCCCCTTGCACAATCTTACAGTTCACTACCCTATTTTTATAGCGGTGAAGAGTATGTTAACATCATTCCGAATAATACAGTTGATTGGCTGCTTTGCACAATAATAAATATTTCAGGCTCAGACACAATAACCTATTCAAAAGCCTGTTTTATTAACACAGATGGGATGATAACTGATCTTTTCGGAAACACAACGTTAAGGTTTTATAATCTAAATGAGGGGAATTATTTCATTCAATTAAAACACAGAACTCATTTAAAGTTAATAAGTTCATCCGCAATACATTTATCAGCACAGGTAAGTGAGGTTTTTGATTTTACTTCGACGAGTAATAATACTCTTAATACAAATGCTTTAATCGAATTGAGTCAAGGAATTTGGGGCGCTGCCACAGGTGATGTCAATGCCGACGAGCAAGTAAACGCGCACGATGTCAACAATATCTGGAATTATTATAACACATCAGGTTATCACGATGCAGATTTGAACATGGATGGTATAGTTGATAACACAGATAAAATACTCGTTTGGAAAAACAGGAATAAATTTTCAGGTGTGAATTGAAATAATTAAACAACCAGTGGAGAAATTTGAAAAAGTGTTTTACAATTATTTTTATGGTTGTATTGATGGGAAGCATTTCCTACTCTCAATCATATACTGTGTCAGTTAAAAATCAGCATTCCAACGGAAGCGATTTCATTTTCGACATCTTTATTAAGATGGATGTTCAGTCTGATTTTTATCTGGGCGCAAGTGATTTTTCACTTTCATTTAACAATAATAATTTTTTGAATCCTTTCATATCTGTTAACAACAGTGAAGTATTTCAATATTATACTTCAGCAATATCGATTGTAAATTCAAATGTGATAGTATTAAATGTTCTCCCTCCGTTATTTCTTAATGAAGAAGACTTCGAATTAATGTCTGCCAAAATAAGTTACACGGAGCCCGGGACTAAGGTAGCTGAGATAACTATAAGCGGGATAAATAATTTTTCAGGTGAAGCAGGATTGATATGGAAAGAGCAATCCCCCAATCAATGTGTAATCTATTCCCTCGACAGTAATTCACCATGGCTCACAACTGAAAAAACATCACAAGGAAATTTTGAATCACCTTCATCATCACCGCTTCCGGTTGAGCTTTCATCATTCTCAGCTTCAGTTGAAGGTACCAGTATCTTACTGAACTGGACTACTGAAACTGAAACTAATAATTATGGATTTGATATTGAGAGACAAGTCTTCAGCTCTCAGTCCGGAGTCCACAATTTTGTTAAAGTTGGATTTGTTAATGGTTATGGTAATTCAAATTCACAAAAGAATTATAAATTTGTTGATAATGATGTTAATCCCGGGCACTATTCATACAGGTTAAAGCAGATAGATATAGATGGTTCATATTCTTTTAGTGAAATAATAAATGTTGATGTACGAAATATTCCGCTTACATTTTCACTTGAACAGAATTATCCAAATCCATTTAACCCGTCAACAAAAATTAAATACTCAATTCCAGCCGTAGAGACGCATAGCGATGCGTCTCTACGAACAACTTTAAAAGTTTATGATATACTCGGTAATGAGGTTTCAATATTAGTTGATGAATTCAAACAAGCTGGAGCTTATGAAGTTGAATTTGATGCATCATCACTTGCAAGCGGGTTTTATATCTACAAACTTACGGCTGGAAATTTCACATCGAGCAAGAAAATGTTATTGATTAAATAACAACAGAATAATTTAATTAAATATCAATCGTCTGACGTTTCACATCTGACGTTTGACGTAATCAAACTTTTCGTCCAATTACTTCAGCAATTAATTTTATCTGTTTCATCATTGAATCAAACTGTTCAGGCAACAATGCCTGCGGACCATCACTCAGTGCCTTGTCGGGATCATGATGTACTTCAACCATTAGTCCGTCAGTACCAGCAGCAACTGCGGCGCGAGCCATTGGTATTACTTTGTCACGGATTCCTGTTGCGTGTGATGGATCAGCGATCACAGGTAAATGACTTTTTTTATGCACGACAGGAATTGCAGAGATGTCAAATGTGTTCCTTGTATATGTTTCAAAGGTTCGTATACCTCTTTCGCACAACATCACTTCTTTATTGCCCATTGATAAAATATATTCTGCTGAACCGAGCCAGTCATCAATGGTTGCTGACATCCCCCTCTTTAGCATAATTGGTTTGGATGTTTTTCCAAGCTCACGAAGTAAAGAGAAGTTCTGCATATTTCTTGCACCGACCTGAAAAATATCAGTGTATTGTTCAACCAAAGGTATTTGCGTTGTTTCCATCACTTCAGTTATAACCAGAAGATTAAATGCGTCACCTGCTTTTCTTAAATACTTCAATCCTTCCTCACCTAATCCCTGAAAAGAATATGGCGATGTTCTTGGTTTGAATGCACCGCCTCTCAAAATTTTTGCCCCTGACTTTGCAATCATTTCAGC
>JAEXTA010000078.1 GCA_023453665.1 Bacteroidota bacterium
CCTGAAACTCCTGTAATTGCTACCCGTAAGAAAAACGGCAGCGAAGATGCTGAAGTTATTTATGATGTTGATTATGGTGACAATAAACTAAATGCACGGCGGCCCGCATATCACAGGCTTGATGTAAGATTAAGCGCAATTGCGGATTACTGGGGACTTGACTGGACATTTTATCTCGATGTTATAAATGTTTATAACCGTGCAAACGTTATCGGTTATGATTATTATGTTACAGATGATTTGACTTTAGGAAGAGAACCTACAAACATGTTTCCAATCCTTCCAACATTAGGATTCAGCGTTAGATTTTAAAATGACTAAACAAATTACCGAAGCAATATCAGTTTCCGAATTAACAAAACAAATCAAGTTTGTTCTTGAAAATGAATTTGAACAGGTAAATGTTGTTGGGGAACTTTCTAACTTTAAAGCACATTATTCAGGGCATTGGTATTTCAATCTTAAAGATGCTGACTCAGTAATTTCATGTACAATGTGGAAGGGAATGAACAGCTATGTGTTCTTCACACCGCAGGATGGAATGAAAGTAATTGTAAAAGGAAGATTGACATTATACCCTCCGCGCGGAAGTTACCAGATCGAAGTTCGTTCAATGAAACCTGCTGGAGTTGGCGAATTACAGGAAGCATTTGAAAAACTTAAAAAGAAACTTTCCGATGAAGGACTTTTTGATGAAGCACATAAAAGACCAATTCCTTTTATGCCGCAAAAGGTCGGAGTCGTTACAGCGATTGACGGAGCTGCATTAAGAGATATAGTGAGCATAGCAAGGAGACGATTTCCAATCATGGAATTATTCATCGCTCCGGCTAAAGTTCAGGGTTCGGGCTCGGCAGATAGTATAGTCGATGCAATTTCACTTTTGAACTCTAAAAAAAATATTGATGTGATAATTGTTGCAAGAGGCGGAGGTTCGATCGAAGACCTCTGGTCATTTAATGAAGAAAAAGTTGCACGTGCAATTTACAATTCTAAAATTCCAGTTGTAACAGGAGTTGGACACGAAGTTGATTTTACCATAGCCGATTATGTCTCAGATTTGCGGGCACCAACACCGTCTGCAGCAATAGAAATTATTACGCCCGACAGCGAAGAAATTTTAGAAGTGATAAATGAAAATTCATCTCACCTTCTTAAACTGATCAATTCTAAAGTTCGTGATTACAAAGATATAGTTACTTCAACTATCAATTCATATGGGTTCAGATCGCCGCGGGACCTGGTAAGAAATAAATTTCAGACACTCGATAACATGATTTATAAAATTTTTCAGTGTATAGATGTAAAATTTTTAATCACCAGGAATAAACTCAGCCTTATAGAGAGTCAAATTGGTGTTCACGATGTGCAAAAAACTTTGAAGAAGGGTTTTGTTTTAGTGAAGCAAGATGATAAATTTATAAGCAGAGCTAAGGAGTTTGTTGAAGAAAAACCGGCTCAGCTAAAGTTTTATGATAATGAAGTTACCGTCAGAAAAAAATAATTCAATCTTATTTTATGCCTAAAAAAATTGTCAAAGATTCATTCGAAACTAAACTAAAAAGGCTCGAAGAAATATCATCGCTTCTTGAAAGTGAATCAACAGGATTAGAGGAATCAATTGCCCTTTTTGAGGAAGGTATGCTTCTCTCAAAAACCTGTATGAAGACTCTTAAAGAAGCTGAATTAAAAATTACAACATTAAAAAATAATCTGACCGAATTGAATTTTACCGAAGATTCAGAAGAATAATATAACGGAGTAGTGATAATGTTAGACCCTGAAAAGTATGAAATACTTTCAAAAGTAAATGTTCCAGCCGACATCAGAAATCTTGATGTGCCGCAATTAAAAATATTATGTACTGATATCCGGAATTTTATGGTTGATACAATATCAGAAGTCGGCGGACACTTCGGAGGCGGACTAGGTACAGTAGAACTTACTGTAGCACTTCACAGAGTATTCAACACACCGGAAGATTTAATAGTTTGGGATACAGGACACCAGGCATACCCGCATAAAATTTTAACAGGAAGAAAAGAATTACTAAAAACAATCCGACAACTTAATGGTATAAGCGGATTCTTAAAAAGAAGTGAAAGTGAATACGACACTTTTGGTGCTGGACATGCCTCAACATCTATTTCTGCAGCACTCGGTATGGCTGTCGCACGTGATATTCATAAAGAAAATAAAAAAGTTGTTGCCGTAATTGGTGATGGAGCAATGACAGGCGGAATGGCTTATGAAGCTATGAATAATTCAGGTATCATAAAATCAGACATCATTGTTGTACTTAATGACAATAACATGTCGATTGCACCAAATGTTTGGCAGATTTCAAATTATTTTACTGAAATGATAGCACATCCTGACTACAATAAATTTAAAGGACAGATCTGGGATCTTACAGGAAAGCTTGATCAGTTTGGTGATAGACTCAGAAAAATTGCAGTGAGATTAGAAAATGGAATTAAAGCGGTAATCACTCCGGGAATGTTATTTGAAGCACTTGGCTTCAGGTATTTCGGTCCTTTGAACGGACACAACATTCACCAGATGGTAAAAATATTCGAACAGGTCAAAGACCTTAAAGGTCCGATTCTGGTTCACGCATTAACACAAAAAGGAAAAGGTTATAAACCAGCCGAAGGTCATGTACAAAGACTTCACGCATCAACTCCGTTTGATAAATTGACCGGCAAAGCATATAAGAAAGCAGGTGCAGCGCCATCATATACTTCAATATTTGGAAACGCGCTTGCTGAAATAGTAAAAGATAATCCTAATGTTGTGGGTATCACAGGTGCTATGCCTGACGGAACCGGACTTGATATACTGCAAAATAAGTTTCCTCATAATTATATAGATGTCGGAATTGCTGAAGAACATGCTGTTACATTTGCTGCTGGCATGGCAACGCAAAACGTAATTCCTGTTGTTGCGATATACTCTACTTTCCTCCAGAGAGGATTTGACCAGATTGTCCACGATGTAAGTTTGCAAAAACTTCACGTGATTTTTGTACTTGACAGAGCGGGTCTTGTAGGAGCTGACGGACCTACACATCACGGTGCGTTCGATATAACATATCTCCGGATGATTCCCGGTATGGTTATAATGGCACCTAAGGATGAAGCCGAATTAAGGGATATGTTATACACTGCAGTAAAATATGAAAAAGGACCGATTGCACTCCGATATCCAAGAGGTTCCGCATTGGGTGTACCGTTACACGATGGCTTTACAAATCTTGAAATCGGCAAAGGCGAGATAATAAAGAAAGGTAATGACATTGCATTGTTAGCAATCGGATCAATGGTTCAGTATTCAATTCTTGCAGCTGAAAAATTGGAGAGCGAAGGGGTTCACTGCGAAGTTGTAAATATGAGATTTGCAAAACCACTCGACACTGAATTGCTTGATGATATTGCAAAACGATTTAACAAAATTATGACTTTAGAAGAAAATGCATTGGTTGGCGGATTTGGTTCCGGTGTAATTGAATATTTTAACGAGAAAAATTATAAGAATGATGTGTTGAGAATTGGTTTACCCGATTCATTTGTTGATCACGGTACTCAGGAAGAATTACACAAACTTCTTGGGATTGATCCTGCAGGAATAGCAGAAAAAGTTAAGAGTCACTGTCAAAAGAAGAATGTTAAACATGGAATGGCAGTATGAACAAAACTAAAGTCGGAATAATAGGGCTTGGAGGAATTGCACAACTTGTACATCTTCCAAATCTTGTAAAGATGAACAATGTAATGGTTTCGGCCGTAGCTGAAGTAAAAAAAAGCAGGCTGGATACAATTGCAGATAAGTTTAATATTCAGGAACGTTATACAAATTATAGCGACCTTCTGGAAAAATCTGATTGTGATGCGGTTATAATCGCTACACCGACGCACACACATAAAGACATAGCTATCGAATGTCTTAAAGCAAAAAAAGATGTATTGGTTGAAAAGCCTTTAGCACGTTCTTATGAAGATGCGAAACCAATAATCGATGCAGCGAAAAAAAATAAACGTCAGATAATGGTTGGAATGAATCTCCGTTTCAGACCGGATGCAATGATTCTGCGCAGCCTGATTAACTCCGGTGAAATCGGCAGCCCCTTTTATATTAAATGCGGCTGGATAAGACGACAGAGCAGCAGTGAAAAATGGTTTACAAAAAGAGAAGAATCAGGTGGCGGGGTTATAATAGACCTTTCAATTTTACTTTTGGATCTCTCGTTGTGGTTGCTTGATTATCCGCCGGTTGAAACTGTAACAACACAAAGTTTTTACCATAACACAAAAAATGTCGAAGACACTTCTGTAAGTTTCCTGAGATGTAAAAACCAGGAATTAATCAGCCTGGAGACAAGCTGGTCACTTCCGCTTGAAAAAGATATTTTTTATTTGACGGTTTATGGTTCGAAAGGAAATGCTTCACTAAATCCATTCAGAGTAAGCAAAAAAATTGATGAAAATTTTGTAGATCTTACTCCATCCCAGGTTGAGAACAGTTTAACCTTATTTAAAAAATCTTATCAGAACGAACTAAAAAGTTTTATTGGAGCTGTAAGAGGTCTTAACCCCGTATTTTCATCCGGCGATGAAGCATTGTCGCGTATGAAAGTAATTGATGCTATGTATGAATCAGCAGCAAAAAAATCTGAAATTAAAATATGAAAAAAGTACTGTTAGTCGATGACGAAAAAGATATTGTTGAATTTCTTCAATACAATCTTAAGCAGGAAGGCTTTGATGTAATTACCGGATATAACGGTGAAGAAGCACTTGCAAAAGTTAAAGACTCTCCTGATTTAATTATTCTTGATATTATGATGCCTAAACTGAATGGCTATGAAGTCTGCAAAAAAATAAGAACTATGAAAGGTTTTGAACAAACTCCGATTATATTTCTTACAGCAAAGTCAGGTGAAATGGATGAGATATTAGGACTTGAGCTTGGCGCAAATGATTATATACAAAAACCGATTTCACCTAAAAAATTAATAGCGCGTGTTAAATCAAACCTTCGCAATACTGAACATCCAGCCGAAGAAAAAAATGAACCTGTTAGAATTAAAATTGGTCCGCTTGATATCAACAGGGAGAAATATTCAATTCATATAAACGGAATTGAAAAAGTTTTTCCGCGTAAAGAATTTGAAGTGTTATACTACCTAGCAAATACCCCCGGACGTGTATTCAGCAGGGATGTAATTCTCAAAGACGTTTGGGGAAGCGATGTTTATGTTGTTGACCGCACTGTTGATGTTCATATCAGAAAGATAAGAGAGAAGTTAGCTGAATATGCGGATCTAATCGAAACCGTAAAAGGAGTGGGATACAGATTTAAAAGTGTGGAATGAGTTAAAGTCCAATCTTAGATCAGCCTCGGTATATCTAAAAGATTTTTTTCTTTTCTTCGTAATCATTTCTTTACTAATAATTTTAAGTGTTGATGGATTCTGGAATATATTCCTGTTGCTTGCCGGAGTAATTTTATTCGGTATAATATTGTTGAATGGTGTGGGTCAAAAGCGGCGATTAGAATTAAATGAAATCAAATCTATAATTTCTAACATTAGAAATAACTATTACATTACACCGGAACAAATAACCCTGCATACTAATCTGAAAATATTACAGGATGAAATACAACGGATGTTTGAAAAAGCAAAAGGCGATATTGATTATCTTCAGAAACTTGAAAAAATGAGAACCGAATTTCTTGCCAACGTTTCACATGAATTAAGGACACCTATTTTTGCAATACAGGGTTATATCGAAACACTCATCAATGGTGCAATAGACGATAAAAATGTCAACAGAAATTTTCTGGATAAAGCAAATCATCATACACTAAACCTTAGTAACTTATTAAATGATCTTATTGATATATCAATGATTGAATCCGGTGAGATGAGGATGAGTTACCGTTACTTCAATTTTAATGATTATATGCTGCCGCTGATCCAGGAAATAACCCCAATGGCAAAAGAAAAAAATATTGAGCTGATTTATAAACCGGCGAGAGAAAATCTTCAACTATTTGGTGATAAAAACAGGTTAAGACAGGTTTTCATTAATCTGATTCAAAATGCAATAAAATATACCGAAGAGGGAAGGGTAGAAGTAGTAGTTGAAGAAGAAAACAAATTTGCTAAAATAGTCATTAGCGATACAGGAATTGGAATTCCGCAGGAAGATTTAGCAAGGATTTTTGAAAGGTTTTACAGGGTGGATAAAGCCCGGTCCAAAGCAGCTGGTGGAACGGGTCTGGGATTAGCCATAGTTAAACATATACTGGATGCACATGGGACAAAAATCGAGGTTAAAAGTGAGCTTGGTAAAGGCAGTGAATTCTCGTTCAAGCTTAAAAAATAAGATTTCCTCCTAAATGAGCATAAATTGAGGGGGTATATCAATAAATATTTTTCATTAAAATTTGACATATATACACATCATATTTAAATTAGCAATTCAATTTTTAGAAATTTTGAGGTAGAAATGTTTGCTGTCGTTGATATTAAAGGACAACAGTTTAAGGTATCAGAAAATTCAACTTATTACGTTCCAAGACTTCAGGAAAGTCCTGAATCAAATGTTTCATTTCAAAGTGTGATTTTAATTGGTGATGAAAAGGGAACAAAGGTTGGCTCGCCATTTCTTAGCGGCGTTAAAGTTTCTGCAAAAGTACTTGAACATGTAAAAGATGAAAAGGTATTAGTATTTAAGAAGAAGAGAAGAATCGGTTACAAGAAAAAAAATGGTCATCGTCAGCAGTTAACCAAAATTGAAGTAACTAAGATCGGATAAAACAGGAGATAATTATGGCACATAAAAAAGGTCAAGGTTCATCAAGGAATGGAAGAGACAGCAACGCACAAAGATTAGGTGTTAAAAGATTTGGCGGCGAAAAAGTACTTGCTGGTAACATTCTTGTAAGACAAAGAGGAACAAAATTTCATCCGGGATTAAATGTTGGAATCGGCGGTGACGATACTCTTTTTGCACTTAAAGATGGCGTCGTTAAGTTTGAAGTTCGAAGAGGCAACCGACAATTTGTTAATATAGCCCCTGTTGAATAGTAGATTTTCTTTTAAAAAAACCCTCGCACGAGGGTTTTTTTATTTTAAATCAATCCTTCTGAATTCAGAATCCAAGTCGTTCCATATCTGCCACAAGTGATTTAACAGCTGCCACAGAATTATTCATTAAAGCTTGTTCTTCATCATTCAATGATAGCTCAATGATTCTCTCAACACCATTTGATCCTAATACCGCGGGAACTCCAACATAATAACCCTTAACACCGAATTCCCCGTTTAACAAAGCACAAACCGGCAGAACTCGTTTTTCATCAAATAAAATTGACTCAGCCATCGCAATAGCTGATGATGCAGGCGAATAAAAAGCTGAACCGGTTTTTAATAGTTTTACAACTTCACCGCCGGCCATTTTTGTTCTTTCTACCATAGCATTCATTACTTCAGCAGCTTTTGATTTATCATTATAC
>JAEXTA010000156.1 GCA_023453665.1 Bacteroidota bacterium
ACTTGGTTATGGAAAACTTACAGGTTATGATCTTCATCCTGATTTACATCTCTGGACGACTAATATTTTACCCATAGATTTTCGATTCATATACAGCCCGTTCAGACTCAAATATTTCGATATATCCCCTTACGCGGGTGTCGGTATCATGAACTACCGCGTAAAATTTAAACCATTATCTAAAAGTCCTAAACCTACAAAGTTGAGCGGCTGGACAGTAATAATACCCGCGGGACTTTCAGTTGCAGTCAAATTAAGTGAAGCAAGTTTTCTCGAATTTTCGGGCGGCTATACATTCACATTCAGCGATGATATTAATTATTATAATAATCTTGATGCTTATGGAGAAGGCGTCACAAGCAATGATGGTTTTTCTAATTTTTCTGTTGGATTAGTTTACACTTCGGGAAGCGGTTTGGCAGACAATGATAAAGATGGATTAACAAACCGTGAGGAAAAAGAATTAGGAACAGATCCTGAAAATTCTGATACGGATCACGATGGCTTATCCGATGGCGATGAAGTAAAAAAATACTTTACAAACCCGCTGAGCGATGATGCTGATGGAGATGGATTTAATGATGGCGACGAAGTTTTAAAACATACTACCGATCCTAATAACCGTGATACGGATAATGATGGACTGACTGATTTTGAAGAGCTAACTAAATATTTTACAGATGCACTTATTGCAGATACGGATGGGGATTTGTTAAAAGATAGTGATGAAGTATTACTTCATAAAACCGACCCGCGAAAAAAGGATACAGATACTGACCAGTTAACCGACGGTGATGAAATAAATTTATTCAAAACAAATCCGTTGTTGCCCGATACTGATAATGACAGGTTAAATGATTTTGATGAAATAAATCTTTATAAAACAGATCCGTTAAACGCAGATTCAGACGGAGATGGTTTGCCTGATCAGGAAGAAATAAATTTATACAAAACAAACCCGATGAATGCTGATACTGATAATGGTTCAGTAAGTGATTATGTTGAGATTGAGCGAAAAACAGACCCGTTAAATGCAGAAGATGATATTATTAAAATAAATGTTCCGATTGTGCTGGAAGGAATAACATTTGCAAAACAGAAAGCTGACATAACACCTGAGTCAGCGGCAACACTTCAGTTTGCACTGCAAACCATGCAAACGTATCCTGATATTTCAGTCTTAATCGGAGGTCATACAGATAATGTTGGCAAGGATTTGACAAACCAGATATTATCTCAAAAACGAGCTGATGCCGTAAAAGCATGGCTGGTGAAAAATGGTATCGAAGAATCAAGAATCACCGCTGTAGGATTTGGAGAAAGCAAACCAATGGTTCCAAATGATTCGGAAGAGAACAAACGAATAAACCGCAGAGTTGAATTCATAAGAATTAAATAATGATGAAATTTTTATTTGGAAAAATTTTAATGCATCGTTGGAATATTAATTTTTTTATCGGATATTTGACCGTCAATTTTGACATAGTTCTTACAAAAAATTTGACTTAAGGGGGCTTAGCTCAGTTGGTTTAGAGCATCTGCCTTACAAGCAGAGGGTCGGAGGTTCGACTCCTTCAGCCCCCACAAAAGCCGTAAACACGGCTTTTTTTTTATCATCAAATCCTTAATAAAAATGAGAACCATATATCTGCGCAAGGAAGATCAAAACATTACCAGGAAGGTGTTACTTGATATGGCTTACCTGGTATCGCACAAAAAAATTCGTTTGCCGCGATACCAGTTCGAAGATGATTTATTCCTTGTTTATTTGCCTGATGTAAAAAATAATTCGCAAACAGAAAAATACTTCCTGTCAAAGGACAAAATTATTTCAGAAGATCAGACTCATTTTTATTTTAAGTTTCCTTTTAAATCGGACCAGGTTATAAATACTTCATTTTAATACTTGTAGTAAGATTCTTGAAAAAGATTCGGCTAAAAACTAATCTACGCTAACAATTCTTTTTATTATTAAGTTTTTTTATATTTTGACTGTTAGTTGTCCGGTTATTCGATCTACAAAATTTTTAGAACTTTTTATTGCATTATTGTACTGCAGTTTCTAGAACATATTTCATTCACTAATAGAGGAGACTACGTTATGAAAAAAAGCCAACTGTTATATACTGTTGTCGTTGTTGCTTTTCTGTTCATTTTCACTTCACAGGTACAAGCCCAGTTTAATGATTACAAAACGAAATTCGGTATCCAGTTTAATGGTTTATTACCGGATACAGAATTCGATAAAGATCTTGCCCCGGATGATTCAAAATATGAATTTTCCTACCTGGGCAGATTATTCCTTCGCTTCGAAATTGCTAAAGCTCTTGAAGCTGAGGTTGGTGCCGGATATGGAATGTTAGCGGGTCACGACTTTGATCCATTGGTGACAAAATGGGAAACAACTGTTATCCCTGTTGATTTTAGATTTGTTCTAAGTCCGTTCAACTGGACGGGTGCTGACCTATTCGCTTATGCCGGTTTTGGAGCTATGATGTGGGATGTTAAAACGATGCCTGCATCCGTGTCTCCGAAAGAATCAAAAGCAGACGGATGGACAGCATACATTCCTGCAGGTCTCGGTTTGGATTTTAAATTATCAGAATCACTTTTGCTTGAAATAAGCGGCGGATATAATTATACCTTCAGTGATGATATTAACTTCTATAACAATATAGATGCTTATGATGAAGGAACTGTTAATGACGGTTTCTACAATGCCGGTATCGGACTTGTATTTGTTGGTGGAACCGGATTAAGTGATGATGATATGGACGGTTTAACAACAAGGGAAGAAAAAGAACTTGGAACTGATCCAATGAATCCAGATACAGATGGTGACGGTTTAAAAGACGGTGAAGAAGTTAACAAGTATATGACCAACCCGCTTAACAAAGATACTGATGGTGATGGTCTTAATGATGGTGACGAGTTAATGAAACACAAAACCGATCCTAATAAACCTGACACAGACGGCGACGGATTAAAAGACGGTGAAGAAGTTACCAAGTACATGACAGATCCGTTAAAAGTCGATACAGACGGTGACGGTTTGTTTGATGGTGACGAAATAATGAAACACAAAACCGATCCTCTAAAAGCTGATACTGACGGCGACGGTTTGAACGATAATGATGAAATCAAGATCCACAAAACCGATCCATTGAACCCGGATTCAGACGGTGACGGACTTACTGACGGTGAAGAAATAAATGTTCACAGCACTAACCCGTTAAATGTTGATACAGACGGCGGTACTGTTAACGATTTCGTTGAAGTTCAACGCGGAACTAATCCACGCGATCCTGAAGATGATGTTGTGAAGATTAATGTGCCAATTGTTCTTGAAGGAATTACATTCGCAACCGGTAAAGCTGATATCACACCTGAATCAGAAAATACCCTGCGTAAAGCTCTTAAGACAATGACAACTTATCCTGAAATCACCGTTGAAATAGGCGGTCATACAGATAATGTTGGCAGCGATAAGAGTAATCAGAAACTTTCAGAAGCAAGAGCTAATTCAGTACGTGACTGGTTAGTAAGACAAGGTGTTGCACCTGAAAGAATAACCGCTGTTGGTTACGGAGAAGCTAAACCAATCGTTCCTAACGATACTCCTGAAAACAAACAGAAAAACAGGAGAATAGAATTCCGCAGAGTTAAATAAGAAATAATTCATATTCTTATGAAATGCCCCTGTTAACAGGGGCATTTTTTTTGTCAAAAAAAATCGAATTAAGGCTAAACTATTTGCAGAAAATTTTCGATTAATAATTATGAATAGGGGCCTAGAATGATAATTACAGAAAAAGAAGTAACGTTTAAAGACATAAACAGTCTTGTTTCAGCAGAAAAATGGCTGAACGAAAAAATATTTGATCTCGGACTATGGCAAGAAGATCTTGCAGGATGGTTAAGGAACAAAATTGTTAAGTGGTCTTCAGAGTCTCACAAACTCAAAACGACACTTAATATCTCCAATGAAGAGATTGACAAACTTATCTCCTATAATTTTTTAATACCTGCTGCAAAAAAATTATATCACTCCAGTAAATGGCAAACAGGAAAACGTGAAGTTTCAATCATGATTTGTGATATGGATGATGTCTTCACTAATTTTCTCACAGATGAAATTGAAGAAGAGTTCGGTGCAAATAATGAAATCAGAATTGATGTTGTTACGCATGCCGAAGAAATGCTCACTCTTTCTAAGAGATATGACTATGACCTGTTTATAGTGGGAATTAATAATACCCAGTTCTACCGTTTCCCTGAATTAAAAACATCTCCCAGAAAACGAATGATGAAAACCCTTAAGCTTATAAGTTTTCTGAAATCAAATTATGATAAGCCGGTTATTTCATTTATCAATGAATCGCTCAATTCGCCTTTCATTCAAAGAAGAAGCAAGGCTGCGGGAGTTAGTTTTTTCTTTACCAAACCTTTTAACATTAAACAGCTTATAAATATTATTGAACAGTCATTGTCATATCAAAATATAAATGATATTCATTGACTCCCCTTTTTGATTTTTTTCCTGTTACTTAATATGGAATTACTGTTCTACCTTTCTATCTACCTGGAACTTTAACACTTGCCCGAAGTATAAGAATCAGTTCGCAACAGATTCATCTTACCAATAACAACAGGAGGTGAGAAATGTTAGTTTACAAATCCCCCAAAGCCGATCTTAAAAGCAAGTACCGTTTGTGCATGGAAATTTCAGTGATCACTGTACTTGTAATGCTGATAGCCGCATTCAAATTCAGCCCGCACAAATCCACTGAAGTTTTCAAGGGTGAAACAACTGAAGGTCCTATA
>JAEXTA010000178.1 GCA_023453665.1 Bacteroidota bacterium
GGATATGGTTAGTAATTCATCAGCTTCCATTTCTTTAAGGTTGTTCAATCCATAAGAAAAATATTTTTTAAAATCTATCTTGAATTGTTTTTCAACTTCATTAAAATTTATTTCAAAGTCACACATAAGTTTTGTAATCACATAACGACGAATATGATCATCTTCCGTTAGATAATACCCTTTTGCAGTTGGAAGTGTTTCGTTATCAATTGCCGTATAATATTCTTTTTCTGTTTTGAAATTTTGTGCGTAAACATTCTTAAGCTGGCTGATGGATGTGATTCCCATCGAATACAGATCAGCGCCGGCGTTTGTGCTGTAACCCTGGAAGTTCCTGTATAATTTTTTTTCTCTGAGAGCGATTGCAAGTTCATCATCAGGTTTTGCAAAGTGATCCATCCCTATCAAAACATACCCGGCAGCGACTAACTTTTCCATCGTCATTTTCATGATGTTAAGTTTTATTTCTGCGGCAGGAATATCTTCGGGATGAATTAATGCCATATGCTTTTTCATCCACGGAACATGTGCATAGTTGAATACCGCTATCCTGTCCGGAGATATATCTATTATCTTATCAACAGTTACTTCAAATGATTCAACGGACTGAAATGGAAGTCCATATATTAAATCAAGATTGATTGATGAAAATCCAAGTTCTCTTACCCATTGAACTGTTTGTCTTGTAATATCTTCGGGTTGAATTCTGTTAACCGCTTTCTGTACTTTTTCATTAAAGTCCTGAACACCCATGCTTATTCGGTTGAAACCATTATTACGCAGTGCTTCAAGATGTCCTCGTTTTAATTCTCTTGGATCAATTTCACATCCGTTCTCAGAATTTTCTTTGAACTGAAATGACTGATTGATGTATGAAGCAAGATCATTTATTTCATCAGGATTAAGATGTGTCGGCGTTCCTCCACCCCAGTGAAGCTGTGAAACTTTGCGGTCTGGGAGTATGTATGCGCGAAGCATGTCAATTTCTTTTTGAACATACTTGATGTATTCTCTTATTCTGTCCCTGTTTCTTGTGATAAGCATGTTGCAGCCGCAGAAATAGCAGAGCGTATCACAATAAGGAAGGTGATAATAAAGTGAAAGATCGGGTAAGTTATCACCGTAATTGGTTTTTATTATTTCATCAAGAAAGTTTTCGTGTGTGAATTTTTCGTTAAAGTGCGGTGCCGTTGGATAGCTTGTGTAGCGTGGTCCGGGCTTGTCGTACTTACTGAATTTTTTTAAGTCTAATTCGAACATGGTTAACTCCGTAAAAAACATTTACCACAGAGACACGGAGGCACAGAGTTTTTAAAAGCCATTCAACATTCTCTTATAGCCATCAATTAATCTGGGTACATTAAAGTTTATAAGTAATCCTAATCTTTTATTTGCAATTTTTAAATAAGTTAATAGTTGAGCAGAATATACCGGATGCATTTGTTCAACTGATTTTAATTCTATAATAATTTCATTTTCGACAAGTATATCAATTCTATAATCGGCATCAAGTGCATTCCCTTTATAAAGAATAGGAATTAATACTTGTCTCGAAAATCTAATCCCACGTAATTCAAATTCTTTGCAAAGACACATTTCATAAACACTTTCAAACAAACCCGGGCCTAAATTTCAATGAACTTCTATTGCACAATCTAATATGAGTCCACTTAATTTATTTAAATCCTCCGTATTCAACTTCTCTGTGCCTCTGTGTCTCTGTGGTGAAATTCTTTGCTCTCTTCTTTCACAAATTTCACAAGTGCTTTCACTTTTTCCGGATCTATATCCGGTAATATTCCGTGACCAAGATTAAACACATGTCCTGTTCCTTCGCCATAAGACTTAAGAACACGTTTGGCTGATTTTTTAATAAACTTTTCATCGCCATATAATACAGTAGGATCAAGATTACCCTGAAGCGCAACCTTGTCTCCGACTTTCTCTCTGACTTTCCCAAGATCCATCGTCCAGTCAAGACCAAGAACATTAGCCCCGCACGATGCCATTTTACTTAATTTATAGTGAACACCTTTTGCAAAGAAAATTACAGGTTCATCTTTTCGCCGGATTAAAGAAATAATTTTTTCAACATACGTTAAAGAAAACTCTTCAAAATCACGCGGTGATAAAATTCCACCCCACGTATCAAAAATCTGAACAGCATTTGCGCCTGCTTCAATTTTAGCAGAAAGATATTCAGCAACCGCTACGGCAAGTTTATCAAGTATTGAGTGTGCAAGTTCCGGATCATTATAAATAAGTTTTTTCACTTCAGAAAAATTCTTTGAACCTTTACCTTCCACCATATAAGTGAGTAAAGTCCATGGCGAACCTGCAAACCCGATTAATGGCACTCTTCCGTTCAATTCTTTTTTTGTCAGACTGACAGCATCAAGCACATACTTTAAATCTTTATGAGGATCAATTTGTTTTAGCGATGCAGCGTCTTCTTTACTTCTGATTGGTTTCGGGAAAACGGGACCTTTTCCTTCGTTCATTTCAAGGAACATTCCCATTGCTTCGGGAATGACAAGTATATCAGAAAAAATTATTGCGGCATCAACGCCAATAATATCTACAGGCTGGATCGTAACTTCAGCAGCAAGTTCCGGAGTTTTGCACATCGTAAGAAAATCTGCTTTTGTTCTTACAGCACGATACTCAGGTAGATAACGACCTGCCTGTCTCATAATCCAAATTGGAGTCCGTTCAACAGGAAGCTTTTTACATGCTCTTAAAAACAAATCGTTCTTTAACTCACTCAAATTATTCTCCGTTTCTTCTAAAAATTTTTATCTGTTATAATATTTGATGACTGCATTAACTAAACCGTCCATCGTAAACTCTGGAGGCATAATATCAACTTTAACACCGCGAGCTTCAATTGCTGATTTTGTTGTGGGACCAATTGCAGCAATATCAAAATCAATAAAATATTTTGAGGGGATTGTAATTCCCAGTATGCTAACAAAATTCTCAAACGTTGAGGGACTTGTGAATATAAATAAATCCGGTTTACTGTTTATTAATCTTTCAAGATGACTTTTTACTTCATCTTTGGATGGAACAGTCACATTATAAACAGGAACTGCTTTAGTAACAGCTCCAAGTTTACCGAGTTCTGTAGGAAGTTCTTCGCGACCAATTTCTGAACGGGGTATTAGGATTAATTTTTTCTTAAGGTTAAATACCGACAACGCTTTAACCACGCCTTCACCGCTGAAAATTTCCGGGGTAATATCAACAGGTATTTTTTCCTTTGAACAGGCTGAAGCAGTTTTATTTCCTACAGCTACTACTTTTAAATTTTCATATCCGGGAGTTACATTCAATTCTTTACATCTTTTACTGAACATCTTAACTGCGTGTCCCGAAGTAAAGATTATAAAATCAATTTCTTTTTCTGAAATGATCACATCGTCAAAATATTTCCAGTCAGATGGCGGAATAATTTGAAGTGTCGGAAATATAATTACTTTAGCTCCGAACCTGCTGAACAGTTCAAGCGACTCTTTTGATTGATCTAATGTTCTTGTTATAACTATTGTTTTATCTTTTAAAGGATGCATCTTATAATCATCATAACCGGCAAGTATTCCGTGCAAAACAAAATAAAATATTTTTTCGCGGTCATATAACATTTCATCTTCTGAGTATTCGTTCTCAATTCCTTTTCGTACAGAACCGTAAATACTGCCAAGTATTAATTCCACGGCAAGGTCTTCATTAAGATCATTGAACAGAAGTTCTTTTCGTCCTTTAAGAATAATACTTTTCAGCAAAAGGATAAGGTCATCATCAAGAGAACGTATTTCCTTTTGAAAACCATTTTCAGTTTTAATGTATTCCTGGAAATAAATTTTAAAGAACGAACGGTTCTTCATCATAAACGTATAAAGATGGACTACAAACGAACGCAAAGATTCTATACTGTTTGTTTCATTTCCAATTTTAGCATTCAGTGACTCAAGAAGTTTTTCAAGACGGAATTTTAAAACAGCAGAGTATAATTCTTCCTTAGATTCAAAATAATTGTACAAAGTTCCTTTTGCTACAAGAGTAAGTTTAGCGACTTCGTCCATCATTACTTCATGAAACTTCATGCGTGAAAAAAGTTCGGTGGCAGATTCAATGATCCTTTCACGTTTAAGTTTTTTTATTTCAGATCTGTTTCTTGAACTCATCTCTTAAATTAAAGTTTATCTTGATGAAGCATAAATTTCATTAAGTATTTCTCCTGCACCGGCTTTAACCAGATCTTTTGCCAATTGAACACCTAGTTTTTCCGGCTGTGATTTACTCCCCCTGAGTTTTTTTCTGAAAGTTAAACTGCCGTCAAGCGAACCAACAAGAGCATCGAGATAAAGTCCGGATGTTTTAACTTCAGCAAAGGCGCCGATTGGAACCTGGCAGCCGCCTTCAAGTTTTCTAAGCAAGGCTCTTTCCGCTAAAACTGCAGCATAAGTATTCTCATCGTGAAGCGGCTGAAGAATTTCTTCGACAATTTTATTTGATGAATGAATTTCAATACCAAGTGCACCCTGACCGACAGCAGGTAAAAAATCTTCAGTGGGAATAAAAGATGATATATACTTTTGAAGTTTTAATCTTTCCACACCCGCGCGTGCAAGTATAATTGCGTCCCAATCAGACTTTAAAAATTTTTCAATTCTTGATGGAACATTACCACGCAGTTCTTCCGTTTTTATGTCAGGTCTTATATGAAGCAACTGACTTTTTCTTCGTAGCGAACCAGTTCCCACAACCGCATTTGTTTTTAGTGAATGGATTGTCGTTCCTTTTTTTCTTGCGATAAGAACATCTTCAACCGGATGACGTTTGGTTACAACAGACAATTTTAATCCGTCTGGCAGTTTTGTCTGAAGATCCTTTAAGCTATGTACGGCAAGATCAATTGTACCTTTCAATAATTCATTCTCAAGCTCCTTGGTGAAAAGGCTTTTGTCGCCGATTTTAGAAAGAGCGACATCAAGAATTTTATCGCCTTTGGTTTTAATGATTTTTATTTCAACAGAAATTTTTTTGTTTTTCTTTTCAATTTCTTTTTTGATGAAGTTCGCTTGCCACAAAGCCAGTTCGCTTCCTCTTGAACCGATAATGATTTTTTTATTCAATTGATATAATCTCTGTGTTAGTTATTATTTCTTTTCTTCTTTACCGTTTGAATCAATTCCGAAAACTTCTCTGATTATACTAATTCGTGAAGCAGCCTGCTCTGCTGATAATCCCGCCTCCGTAATTTTTTTTAATTCTACAGTTGGCTGATGTAAAATTTTATTAATAATTCGTTTGGTAACTATATCGAGTTTTTCCTGGTCTTCCGCTGAAAAACGGTTTTTATTTTTTTCAACTTCTTCGGCGCGGATAATTTCAAAATGGTCACGTATATTTTTTATAGTCGGCGCAACTTCAAGCGAATTGTACCAGTTGAAAAAGTTATTCAACTCCTCTTCAATAATTTTTTCGACTTTTGGTACTTCATCTTTTCGTTTAGTGAGATTTTGTTCTACGATTATGTTCAGCGAATCAATATCGTGATAAAAAACGGAATCAAGTTTTGCAGAATCAGGATCAATGTCACGCGGAAGTGCAATATCCATTAATATCTGAGGAGCGTAATGACGCTGCTTTAATGCTGACTCGATATCGTTTTTAGATATTATTAATTCTTCCGAGCTTGTTGCGCTTATAACAATATCAAAATCTTTTAGATAATTTTTTAGTTCTGTAAATGGAATAACACCGCAATGAAGTTCATCAGCAAGTTTTTGTGCTTTTTCAATAGTTCTGTTAGTAAGAGTTAGCTTGCCGATTCCTCTGTCTTTGAGATGTTTGGCAGCAATCTCGCCGGTTTCCCCTGTCCCAATGACAAGAGCAGTTTTTTTGGAAAGGTTTGAAAATATTTTTTCAATAAGCTGAACAGCGGCATAACTGACTGTCACCGCACCTTCACTTATAGCTGTTTCACTCTGAGCACGTTTACCGACTCTTGTAGCTGTATCAAAAACTCTTTTCATCAATACACCGGTGAACTGCATATCTTCTGCTATCTGGAAAGAGTCTTTAACCTGTTTATATATCTGGTTGTCGCCGATAAGGAGTGAATCAATTCCCGACGCAACACTAAACAGATGATGAAGGGAACTTCTTGAAATAAAATTCTGAAAATGTGCCGGTTGAATTTCTTTTACAGTTTTAAAATGTGAAATAGCTGATTGAAGATCATGATGTGATAAATCAGGCTTAACTGGTATTCCGTAAAGTTCGGTTCTGTTGCAGGTTGATATAACAAGTCCTTCGTTAAGAACATGTCCTTTTATATTTTGAATTAACCCTGTAATTTCTTCGGGAGAAAGATGCAGCGCTTCTCTTAGTTCAACAGGTGCAGTACGGTGATTTATCGAAACTGTTAAAATGTTCATACGTGTCTGTTAATAAAACGAGTGAAAGCTTTGTGCTAAAAAATTTGTAAGCATAGTTGAAAATATTGCAAGCAAAAATCCAATTATCGAAAGAATAATTAATTTCCTTCCTCTCCACCTTCCTGTAATTTTATTAATGATTCCTCCACCGTATAAAACCCAGACTAACATTGAGCCAACCAACTTCGGATCGCCGTATGAGAAATTCGGGAATGCACGCGGCAGCCAGATAATGCCGATGAAAATAGCCACTGACAGAAGTGAAAATCCTATAATTGCTGAATAGTAACTTAACTTTTCAAGCACTTCAAGACTCGGCAGCCTGTCGAATATCAATCCGAATTTATTAAGCTTTATATCTTTATAAAGTGTGAGGTATAAAAATCCGTAAACAGCCGAGATAGTTATTCCGGAATATCCCAATAAAGCGCTGAAAACATGGACACCCAGTAAATTACTTCTGAGCACTTCGCGGACTTCAGTTAAGTCGCGTATAAAAAATGTTGATATAAGCTGGAACAATAATGAGATAACAATAATAAAAGGTCCTGTTCCTCTTATATCAGTAACAAGTTCAAGAATGAAATAGGATAAACTAATTGAAAAAGCGAGTACTGTGAATATTTCAAATACGTTTGTAATTGGCGGATGATTAAATGCAATTGTTCTCAGTAAAAGATAAACAGCATGCAGTAACAATGTTAGAAAAAGGAAAAGTCTTTTGGAATGAGAAAAACTTTTTCCGCCTTTCATAAAGTCGAATGAGTATATTCCAAACGTAAGTATATATAAGATTAAAATAATTATGTTCAGTGTATCAACAGTAGTATTCATATAGTTTAAAATCTTTGTTGATCAAAATTAAAGATATATTTGACGGTTAGCAACAATCAAATGACCGGATAGTCACGCAATACAGAACTAATAGATAAGTGTAAAGAATAAGAATTGTTATGCGGCTAAAGCCAAATGCAATATCATTTAATCCGTCTGCTAAAGCTGACGGAAATCAATTTATGTGTTAATTATTTCCGTTTACTTTAGTGAACGGGAAAAGGGCTAATAGCAGGAATTGGCTTTAGCCACAGAAAAAATCTATTCGAATTTCTAAAACAACATCCTTGTAGAGGATTTAGAAAACTTTTTTAATTACCTCCAAGTATTAATGGTAAACCATCTTTACCAGATCCAATCACAACTATCTTAGAGTTTGGAGAGTTAGCAAGTTTTTCTGTTGCTTCAATTCCTTTCCATTTTAAAAGCTGATCGCTGATACCTTTAGACACTATTTCCTGGAAATCGGCAATACCTTTTGCTTCAATTCTTTTTCTTTCGGCTTCCTGTGTTTCCCTTTGAAGTACAAACTGCATTCTCTGGCTTTCCTGTTCCGCTTTTAGTTTTTCTTCAATCGATGCGGTGAGTCCAGGAGGTAATAAAATTTGTCTCATCGGCGCACTTTCTAGAGTAACACCGCGCGGTTGTATGAGTTTTGCAAGTTCGGTTTCAATTTGTTTGGCGAGCTGTTCTCTTTCGGCAGTATATAAAGCTCTTGCTTCATAACGGGCGGTTACACCTCTTACCACAGAACGAAAATGAGGGACAACAATTCTTTGTACATAATCTTCACCAACCGATTTATAAATTTTGTTTGCGTTTTCAAAACTCATACTGAAGAGAAGACTTATCTCAAGTTCAATACTCAAGCCTTCTTTTGAAGGTACAGTCATTGTTTCTTTTAATTCCTGAGTACGTGCATCAAACTTAACCACTGTTGCCATCGGATTAACAAAATTAACTCCGGGATAAAGAGTATTGTCACTTACGTTTCCAAAAAAATCAATAACACCAACATGACCGGCGGGAATAACCGTCCAGCATTGCATAAGTGCGATTAACACGGCGACAATAAATCCCATTAACGCAAAAGTTGATTCAGGTTTGCTGAATCTTTTTTTTGCATTTACATAAACTACTGCAGCTACTACAGCCGCAAGCAGTGCAACTACAAATAACATGATAATTCCTTTGGATGACTTGATTAATTTTTATTTAGTTAAAATAAATATAATGAAAAGAAATTTGGGATATGGTGGAAATGGGACGGCATAATTCCGTCCCTCTAAATACGCAGAAAATTATTTCTTATACTCTTTTAAATAACCCTGGAATTCGATCATGTGCGATTCTTCCATTCCAAGCAGCCTGATGCAAAGATC
The DNA here is from genome assembly GCA_023453665.1 of Bacteroidota bacterium. GTDB lineage: Bacteria > Bacteroidota > Ignavibacteria > Ignavibacteriales > Ignavibacteriaceae. The sequence continues at coordinate 8,663 of JAEXTA010000178.1, forward strand.
CTGGGTTACATAATCGGTCCCATCGCACATCTTAATGATTTTGTTATACTGTGCGCAGGCGCCTTTTTCAGCTTCAATAACACCTTCAATAACTGATGCGACATCAGTTGTATCTTTTAATGTCTGTAATTTTTTTTGATGTGCTTTAAAGTTCATTGAACCGGGAACTGTTCCGCCGAGTTCTTTTATTCTTTTAGCGAGTGATTGTGCGTGACCTATTTCTTCAGTTATATCAACAGCGAGAGATTTTTTTATTTCTTCTGCACGGACTCCGTCAAGGTTAACTGAGTTGGAGATGTAATTCATTACTGTTTCCATTTCCATCCAGTAACTTGTTGTAAGCTCGTTTATGATTTCCTTCTTTGTCGCCATAGTGCCTCCTAAGTAATTATTCTTTTAATAAGTTTTGGTTTATTCACTTTTGATTTTGAATATGTTATAGATTCAACAATTTTTTCCGCTGCAAGTTCAGCTTTTGGTTTTGAGTTGGAGTGAATCACAGCAAGCTTATCCCCTCGTTTTATTCTATCCCCGATCTTAACATTAAAAATTATTCCTGCAACGGGATCAATAACATCTTCTTTCTTCAATCTTCCTGCGCCAAGTTCAAGTGCTGCCATACCTATTGAATACGTGTTTATCTCTTTTAGGTACCCGTCTTTAGGTGAACTGACATCAATCACAAATTTTGGTTTAGGATATTTTTCAGGATCGATAATGTAATTTGCATCTCCCCCCTGAAGTTTTACAATCTCAACAAATTTTTCAAATGCTTTCCCGTTTTTGATTAATGATTCAGAAAGTTTTACACCTTCTTTAATTGAGGAAACTTTTCTGCCAAGAAATATCATCGTTCCGGATAATTGCATACATAATTCATAAAGGTCACCTTCAGTAATTTCTCCTCTAAGAATTTTTAGCGATTCGTAAACTTCCAGCCAGTTGCCAATATAATTACCAAGCGGCTGATTCATATCAGTTATGAAAGCGACAACTTTTTTGTTAAATGATTTTGCCGTGTTAATCAATGAGTCAGCAAGTTCAACCGATGATTTTGTTGTGCGCATAAATGCGCCGCTTCCAGTTTTTACATCAAGGACTAATCCGTCAATTCCTTCAGCAAGTTTTTTGCTCATTATACTTGCCGTAATTAATGGAATTGATTCAACAGTGCCCGTTACATCACGTAATGCATAAATAAGTTTGTCGGCAGGAGCTATATCTTTTGTCTGTCCTATTAATACAGCGCCGCATTTTTTAAGTACACTTTTATATTGCTTTAAGTTAAGATCGGTTTTAAATCCTGGTATTGATTCAAGTTTATCAAGTGTTCCGCCGGTATGTCCCAATCCTCTCCCTGAAATCATCGGTACATTGACACCCGCCGCAGCAACTATTGGTGCAATTATTAGCGAGGTTTTATCACCAACTCCGCCCGTTGAGTGTTTATCAATTTTCTTTCCTTTTATTTCATTTAGATTGATAACAATTCCGCTGTTGAGCATTGAATTTGTTAATGCTGAAGTTTCTGTGACATTCATTCCTTTTAAATAAGCAGCCATAAGGAATGATGAAAATTGATAGTCAGGTATTTTTCCTTTTGTATATGATGAAATCAAAAATTCAATTTCATTTTTTGATAAAGGGTTACCGTCTCTTTTTTTGCGTATTATTTCGATGACATTCATAGTGCAAACTTAATAAATCCGGTAATGATTTAAATGGTAATTCTAAACTTTGAAAGAAGAAAAAAATTTCACAGAGAACCACAGAGAAGACACGGAGTACCACGGAGAAAATCCAATCAAGTCTTAATCTTTTCCTAATTCTTTATCTGTTCACCCGTTTGTTTGACCCTTCTTTATTGATTATTTTATCCGCTTGAATTTCAAAAAGGAGTACCTGAACTAAATGTTATTTAAAGATAGAACGCATACCTGTGGTGAATTGAGAGAATCAAACATTGGTGAAAATGTTGTACTTAACGGATGGGTTGATACAAGACGCGATCTTGGAGGATTAATTTTTATTGAACTAAGAGATCGTTATGGAATTACACAGGTTGTTTTTGAACCGGGGTTTAATGAATCCGCTCACACAAAAGCAAAAGATCTTCGTAACGAATTTGTTATATCTATAGAAGGGATAGTCAGAAAAAGACCCGCTGATACAGAAAATCCGACTCTTCCTACAGGTCTGGTTGATGTAATGGTTAACACTCTTATAATATTGAATGAAGCCAAAACAACTCCTTTCCAAATAAGAGATAACATTGATGTAAGTGAAGATAACCGGCTTAAATACAGATACCTCGATTTAAGAAGACCAATGGTTCAGAAAAATCTTTTACTCCGCCATAAAATGTATCAGCTTGTAAGAAAATATTTTGATGCAAATAATTTTATAGAAATTGAAACTCCCGTTTTAATGAAAAGCACACCTGAAGGTGCGCGCGATTACCTTGTCCCAAGCAGGGTCCATAAGGGAAAATTTTATGCGTTACCACAATCACCGCAGCAATACAAACAGTTGTTAATGGTATCCGGTTTTGATCGCTACTTTCAGATCGTTAAATGTTTCCGGGATGAAGATTTGCGTGCAGATCGCCAACCGGAGTTTACACAGATAGATGTTGAAATGTCTTTTGTTGGCCAGGAAAATATTTTTTTAATTGTTGAAGGGCTGATGAAAATCTTATTTAAAGAGATATGGGGAAAGGAACTCCAGACTCCGCTCCCAAGATTATCCTTTGAAGAAGCGATGGAAAAATACGGAAGCGATAAACCAGATTTAAGATTTGACCTTGAAATGACAACTCTCAATAACGTATTTAAACAGAGTACATTTAAAGTTTTTTCTGATTCTATCAATAATAAAGGAATAATTACCGGGCTGTTAGCTCCCGGATGCGGAAACTATACGCGAAATCAATTAGATGTTTTAACAGATTATGTTAAAAAACTCGGAGCTTCCGGTTTAATATGGATGCGTGTAAAAGAAAATGAATTAGAAGCGCCAATATTGAAGTTCTTATCTGTAGAAGAACAGAACAATCTGAGGGCAAATTTAAATGCAAAAGACGGAGATTTAATTTTTATACTTGCCGGACCCAAACTTAAAACCCTGAATGTCATGGGTCAGTTAAGATTAGAAATGGCAAAAAGATTAAATCTTATTACTGAAAAAACTGAACCCAAACTATTATGGGTAACGGATTTTCCATTACTTGAGTGGGATGAACAAACAAAACGTTTCTATGCTATGCATCATCCATTCACATCACCGAGAGTTGAAGATATTGAACTATTAGATAAAAACCCTGCAGACGTAAAAGCAAGAGCTTATGATTTAGTACTTAACGGAAGTGAAATAGCCGGCGGAAGCATTAGAATTCATAACTCAGACTTGCAATCAAAAATGTTCTCAATCCTTGGTATTTCGAGTGAAGAAGCTGAATACAAGTTCGGATTTTTAATGAATGCATTTAAATATGGCGCTCCGCCGCATGGAGGAATTGCATTCGGGTTTGATAGAATGGCGATGATATTCTGTGGTGAAGATTCAATACGTGAAGTAATTGCATTCCCTAAAACCGCAAGTGCAGTTTCATTGATGGATGATTCACCATCAAATGTTAGTGAAGAGCAGTTGAAAGAATTACATATTAGGATCAGGTAAAAATTCGGTTTAGATTTTTACCAAACAACATCAATGAAATGATATCTTTTATTTAAGAGATATCATTTCTATTCCCAAAGTCAGGCTACAATAAAAACCAACTGAACAATATTATCCTCTTTACATTTTAATCGGAAAATACTACTGGAAGAAAAGTAATACCTCCGGTAAAGAGTACATTATTTAAAAATTTCAACAGTAAAACTTTCTACCGGTTACCGGTAATTTCATATCTCTACAAATTCTACTCACACAATAACAATCAAATTTTTAAAGAAACCCGGTGGCATAATTTTTTATAATGTATATGCAGTCGTTCTTTAAGAAAGTGAATGAGTTTTTACAGAAATCGAAAAGAGTAAAACTTACAAAACAGGAATTTATTACCAGATACCATAATAAAATTTACCGACTTGAGGTAATAATAGTTTTGAAAGTATGTAATTAAAAAAAATTGAAAAAAAGAAAGGTTAACAAGTCGTGGGACAACAACAATTATTATTAGTAGTGCTGGGAGTAATAGTTGTGGGGCTTGCAGTGACAATTGGAATTTTTGTTTTCAAACAAAACGCAATTGATCAAAAGAGGGACCTGGTAATGAATGAGTGCAACAATCTTGGCAATCTAGCATTAAAATATTATAAGAAACCCGTTGCTTATGGCGGCGGCGGAAGCACAAGCTTTGCAGGATTTACCGTTCCGAGTGAATTAGCAGTAACTCCTACCGGTACTTATACCGCAAGTATTGTCGGAGATAGCCTGATTATAATTGGCACAGGAAATGACGTAGTAAATGGTACTGATTCTGTTAAAATAATGACAATAGTCAACTCGCGAGAACATTACTCTAGAGTTATAAATTAAAAAGTAAATAATTAACTAATTAAAAAAACAAACACAAATAACTTCAACAACCAAATAAAGGAGATCTAAAATGGGTCAACAACAGCTTCTCTTAATCGTTCTCGGCGTTATCGTAGTTGGTATCGCAGTAGTCGTTGGTATAAACTTATTCAATGCAAATGCAGAAGAATCAGCTAAAGACGGCGTAGTTTCTGATTGTACAAATCTTGGTGCAATGGCACAGCAGTTCTATAAGAAACCTCTTTCAATGGGTGGTGGTGGAAATACTTTTAACACCGGTGGACCAAGTGGTGCTGGTTTCGAAATTCCTGCAAGCTTAGTTAGCACAGCTAACGGTACATATGCAGCTACACCATCAGGTACAAACTGTGTTATAGTTGGTACCCCGATTGAAACAAGTTATGCATGGACAGTTACAACTACAGTTACTCCTGACTCAATTCAGTCAGTCGTTAACTAATTAAAAAGAAATCTAATTTCAAAAGGCTGTATGAACTACAGCCTTTTTTTGTTTTAAAATTCTATCTGGATTTATTTTGTCTGGCAATCAGTATTTGCCACTCTGTATTTAAAAAAATTTTATTCAATTGATCTGCGATACTGTATACTAATTTTTTTAAGAATTGAAATATTAATTTAATAAGTTGATTTAGTGTTAGACTATTAAAAGAATATAATTGTAAAGTCAATTTTATCATTTCAATTTTATTTAACCTGACAACCCATTTCACCAACACATCAATTAATAGAATACAACAAGCTGTAACCGTAATTATTTTTTACTTCTTACCTAATACGTTTTTACAACCTGTAAATTTTTACAAAGAGCAACTGCTAAATTTCAATTTATGATCATTCCTCAAACAATACCAAATTGTAATAAGAGGCATACTTTTTGAAACTGATAGAAAAAGTTGAAAAATCAAACAGAAATATTTTTGTTCATTTTTCAAATATAATTGTTAAATTGTAATCAGTATTGAGTCACAAAATGACAGAATTAAAATTCACTGCAGAAAAGCTTAATGGGCAAACTATAAGTGGCGCCCTTTCAGCTAATACATATGGCGAAGGCAAACGAAAAATCCATCGTCTTGCTGAAAAAAACCAGCTCAAAATTAAAAAAATTGAGCAGAAGGTAACCTATCTCTATCGCGTTAGAAGAGGCAAAGATAAACCGATCAGAGGCGAGCAAAAAGCTTTTTCCAAAAAAGAAGTTGTAGATGCTTTAACCAGGTTAGGTTTTGAAGTTCTCTCTGTAAATAAAAAATTACTTGACTTCCAGAAAAAACCACCCCAGACTGACATTGTAACTTTTGTTAAAATAAGTGCAGAACTGTTAGATCAAAAATTGCAGTACAGTGAAATTCTGACTTTGTTGATTAACGATACCCCAAATAAAACTTTAAAAGACACACTCAAAGAAATTAATAATGATCTTAAGAAAGGTGCTGATAGTGAAGCCACATTTCTTAAGTATCAATCTGTGTTTGGAAAGTTTACTGCTTATATGCTTGGTCTTGCTTCAAAAAGCGGTAACATGACGGAGATTTATAAAGCAACTGCTAAATTCCTTGAACGAAGAATGGAATTTAAAAAGAACCTAAGAAGTGCTTTGATAACACCGGCAGTAACTTTGTTCGTTTTATTCCTGGCTGTGCTTTTTTATGTGGGTTACATTTTTCCTGAGACTGCAAAACTGTTCGTCAGGTTTAAAATTGAATTACCGCCAATGACAGCATTCACTTTAAAGATGAGTGATTTTTTACTTGAGAATACATTACTTGTGGCTGCAGTGGTACTTATTCCACCTATTGCTCTCTGGCAGTTCACAAAATCCAAAAAAGGTGGAATGTTATTCGATCAGTATATATTAAAGCTGCCGGTCATTGGTCCACTTATTCACAAGACTGTAATTGAAGTTTACTGCCGTGTATTCTATACTCTTTACAGTGGTTCAGCAGAAAGTATTGAACCAATTCGTATTGCATCAGAAGCTGCGGGTAACAAATACTTTGAAGAAAAAATTAAAAACGTTGCTATACCTTTAATGATTAAAAAAGGTATCGGTATGACGGATGCATTTACTGCAAGCGGTGTATTTACAGAAACAGCTTTGTCAAGACTTCATTCAGGTGAAGAATCAGGTACAATCAAAAATACAGCTTTGCAGCTTGCAAATTATTATGAAAGTGAAACTGTTTACAAATTGAAAAACCTGATTGAAATAATCCAGGTATTTATAGCAATGATAATTATGGTTGTAATGATTGCACTTACTTTAGTATCTGCAGAAACAGCAACTGTTAGACCTAAAACCCCGGGAGTTTCAGATAATTTTAATCATCAAGTTGAGAGTAACATTGCATGATTGATACTAATCTGGAGATGACCGACAAGATCGGTTACCTGCTCTTCAAAAAAGGAATTATCGATACGTCAATGCTCGAAAAAGCATTGAATGCTAAAGCTAATGACAGGAGCAAAATCAAGCGCAACCTTGCCCAGATTTTAGTTCAGGATTTTGGTTATGATCACGACCAGATATTCCGAGAAGTTGCAATACTTTATGCTTTCAGAGAACTTGATACACGTCCGGATGAAATACCCCCGCAACGTTTAGAAAATATTAAACAGACCATTCTCAATGCAGGTGATGCACTTAAAAGCCAGATGCTTGGTCACTGCGTAATTCCTTTTATGTATGATGAAAGGATTAAAGACAAATTAATCCTGGCTGCTATTGATCCGACAGACAGGAACATTCCCAAAATTGCTTTCGGTCTAAACGCAAAAAAATATGAAGTAATCTTTATAAGGAAAAAAGATTATGACAAACTGATTCAGACAATACTTCCTCCTGAAAATGTATACCTGAAAATGATGGAAGAAGCTGATTCTGAAATGGCAGTTGAAAATGAAGAAGGATCGCTTGATGAAGATGTATTAAATGCTGAGATCAACAAAAGCGCATTAATAAATCTTGTTGAAGGTGCATTAGTAGAAGGCGTTAGAAAAGGTGCAAGCGATATTCACTTTGTACCTAAAACAGGAAACAGAACTGAAATAGTTTTAAGAGTTGACGGTAATTTACAGTTATGGCATATGCAGGAGAGTACATTGCCGGAAGCTGTTGTAGCTGTGGTTAAAGACCGTTCTAAAGGTATGGACCGGTTTGAACGCGAAATGGCGCAGGATGGTTTTATACAAAGAGAAATTGATGGACACGTAATAAGATTCAGGGTTTCTGTTCTGCCAATGGTTGGTACCGAACTTAAAAATAAATTTGAAAGTGTTGTAATAAGAATTCTTGATGACAGAAAAGTTATTAAAGATCTTAGCAAACTTGGTTTGATGGGCTACACTAAAGAAGCATTTGAAAAAGCTATTCGTCAGCCGCAGGGAATGGTGATCTTAACCGGACCAACAGGTAGCGGTAAAAGTACAACGCTCGTTGCTGCATTACACCAGGTAATTGATCCTACTGTTAACGTACTTACAGTAGAAGACCCTGTTGAGTATGTTATATCTGGCGCGCGACAGTTAAAGATCGGTTATAAAATGAATTTTGAACAGGCAATAAGATCAATACTTCGTCACGACCCCGATATAGTACTTGTTGGTGAGATGAGAGATAAAGAAACTGCCGAAGTTGCAATCAAACTTGCAAACACCGGACACTTAACATTTTCAACTTTACATACTAATGATGCGCCCAGCGCAGTAGCGCGTTTATATAAAATGGGAATAGAACCATTTCTTATAGCATATGCAATTAACATCATAGTGGCACAGAGATTGTTGAGAAAGCTTTGTAATGATTGTAAGAAAAAAGTAACAACGTTTGATGAAGCTTTGATGTCAGCAGCAGGATTAAATACAGAAGATTGGGTTAATGAAACAGTATATGAAGCTGTTGGTTGTGATAAATGTAACGGCAGCGGGTATAAAGGCAGAATGGCAATCCACGAAGCTCTCTACTTCACTAAAGAGATAAGACAAATCATTGTAAGATCAGGTGTTGAAGTAGATGAAGAAAAAATAAGAATACAAGCAAAGAAAGATGGATCATTAACACTCAGAGATTCAGGTCTGGAAAAGGTGAGATTAGGTTTAACATCAATTGAAGAGGTGCTTGCATCAACATCAGACGAGTAAATATTCCCTTTAGTCAAGTAAAATTTACTCTGATTTTATTTTAAATATGATTTTTTAAAAACTGAATAAAAAAGATTTTAACAGGTAAATAAAAATTGTCGTTCACAGAAGAAAAAAATATTGTTAGTAATTTTGCTAAAACAATCCCGCAAACCTTATTTGGTCCGGACAGGGTTCATTATATCCTTGAAAATATTGAATCAATGCAGGCTGAATCAAAATTGGTGTTAAGGAATTTGTTCAATAAACTTTTAACAAGTATGATTGAACGCGATGCATCAGATATTGAAATAGGCGGTGCCGGATGCGGTGATTTTATCTGGATGAGAATTTTTGGTAAGAAGGAACGTATAAAAGATTTACCTCAGTTTACTGCTGATGAAGCTGCTGTTCTGATTATTAATTTGATGAACGGAAACCAGAGAAAGTATTTGTGGGAAAATAAAAACCTGGACTTCAGTTATACCTATTATTATGAAAGAAAAAAAGCGCACGTTCGTTTCAGAGCAGATGCTTATTTTGATCTTGATACTCTTGCTTTAAATATGCGTTCAATAAACGCCGCTATACGACCCATGGATTCACTTGGTTTCCATCCCAATGCAATTAAAGTGATGAGTCATGCATATATAAAATTCGGATTGTCACTTGTAACCGGAATCACAGGTTCAGGTAAATCAACTACACTTGATACATTTATAGACCATCATAATAAATTTGATCCTGCGCACATAATAATTATTGCATCACCGGTTGAGTATGTTCATACATCAAACGTTGCAATAATAAAACACAGAGAAGTTGGCCGTGATGTAATGTCATTCAAAGAAGGCGTTATTCAATCTTTAAGACAGGATCCAGATATAATTGTAGTTGGTGAAATGAGAGATCCTGAAACAATCATGGCAACTCTTGAAGTAACTGACACAGGTCATAAAGTATTTTCAACCTTGCACACATCATCCGCATCAGAATCATTGGATCGTATAATTGCTGAAGTTCATCCGAACGAGCAGGAGCGTGTAAGAAACAGACTTGCTGATGTACTTGTATCTGTTGTATCACAAAAACTTGTTCCAAGTCTTGATGGCAAACGAGTAATGGCTAAAGAAGTACTTATAGTTAACCCGAATGTTAAAGCCGCTATTAAGAACAACAACATCAGTGAAATTTATATGATGATCAACCAGGGTGGACCCAGCGGAATGATAACTATGGAACAGGATCTTAAACGACTTTATATGGAAAAGAAAATTTCATTAGAGAACTGCATAGCTTATGCAAATAATAAAACAAGAATTCAACAACTATTAACGGCTGCTTAAATGAAACCTCTTGTATGTGTTTACTGCGAAGGAAACGACACTAAAATAGCTGTCATTAATAAGGAGAACGAAAAGATAAAAGTTCTCCGGACAGTTACAGTGGACGGATTAAATCCTAACATCGAAGTTGATGAGGGTTTGTCCAGCTTAAGCATCGAAGGCGATGAATTTAAGCTTGATAGTATTAATAAACCCGGTACAGATACCAAGGTTGCCGCAACAAGTTTTGCTACACTGAATGACTCTTTAAGAGGTTTTAATCTTAACAAGAGTATGTTCATCCCGGCATTAACCGAACCGGCTATTTACTATCATGTCTTCGAAGGTTCAAAACAACCAAAGTCTGCTAAAATTACCCAGGAAATTATCCACGACATTCAGGAAACAAAAAATGTTACAGTGGATAAAGAAAATCTCGGATACATTGAGCTTGCAGACAAATCACTATTATCCGTTTTTCTCGGAGGTGAAGTTGGATGTATTCAACTTATCAATTCGCTTGCAAGGCATAATGGACAAAGACATTATAAAATTCCTACAGTAAAAAGCGCCGAACTTTCTCTTGCTTATTATGTTGCTAAAAGAAAAAAATTCTTCCCTGATGATTATTCACTCATTGTTTATATCGGAAAAGAGTACAGTAAGCTTATATTCCTTCACGGACGTAAATTAAGACACATCGGTACAACACTGGATATTGGCACACTAAATCTTCATACGTATGATGTATATTTTTCAAAGATCCTTCTTGAAATGGAAAACGGAGGAATATCATCGCTCGATAATATAATTGTTTGCGGTGAAGATGATTCGGAAAATTTAATACTTTCATTTTACGGAACATTCCCCGAAGCAAATGTATCCCGTCTTGAATTTGATGATCTGGATATATCAGGACTTGATGCAGAAACAAAAGAAAAATTTTCTGCCTTCAGTATTCCTATAGCTGTAGCGGTTGACTATTTTGATGAATTAAAGGAAGAACATAAGGGAATAAATTTATTGCCCAAGTATGTCAAGGAAGAACAAAAATTCTTCCAGTTTGCATGGCACGGTTATGCAATGTTACCCCTTCTGTTTGCCGCGACATTTTTTATAACTACACAGGTTCTTAAAAATACCCGTGAGCTTTCTGACCTTGATACGCAGATTTCCGAGCAGACTATTCTTTTAAGACAAAACCAGGAAATACTTGGAAAGATTGCGGAACTTGAAACCAAAATAAGCGGGTTCGATCAGACGCAAGCCATACTTGATTCTGTTTCAGTTGGTACCGGTGTCTGGAAAGATGTAATGCAGAATATTTCGGGTTTCTTTGGTGTAAAACAAAATATATGGTTAACCAAATTAACCAAAGGGGAAGGCGATCAGGTTGTACTGGAAGGTTACGCGCAGTCAAAAAATGTCATGACAGATTTTGCGTATTCTATTGAATCGGCTGTTCTCAACAAAGTTGTTTATGAAGCTTTGCGCGAGAGCAATGCATATAAATTCACATTAACTTTTAATTTATCAAGTTACCCAAAAAATGAATAGAAAATTAAAAAGTACGCTTGGTCTCGTCGGCTTGTTGATATTTATTCTTCTCCTCGGAGGTATATATCTTTTCATAATTCAGGGTGGTGAACTTACAGAGAAAAGAAATAAACTGGAGGAGCTAAAAGCCAACGATTATAATACAGAACAGTTAACAATGCAGTACCAGGATCTTGTAAGACGTGCTGCAGTACTTGACTCAGTTCTGGCTGCAAGAAAGTTCAACATCCCGATGAATCTTTCTTCAATAAAATTTTTCACCTTCGTAAACGACGTGAGTACCGGGTATTCACCCTTCACTCATATTGATATTGAGTTTACTGAACGAAAGCAGGAGAAAGAGTTTTTCTTCTATCAATATAAAATCACGGGTGCAGGTACATACAACGATGTTTACCGGTTTATATATGCAATTGAACAAAGCAAGGAACTGAAAAAAATCAGCCAGGTTGCATTAGCAAATCTTGTAACAACAGATCTTGATGATATTCCTCATTTCCTTGTAAGCTTCAGTTTTACTGTGAATGTTTACTTTGCTAACAATAACCGGTTTGCAACTGCTGACCTTGTTGAAAACAATCTCAGTACCGGAGGTATTTACGATTCGTTCTTCCCGCTTATAAGAAACGAAATACCACCAAATATAGATGGCTTGCTTGATGTACAAGGTGCGAAACTGCTTGCATTAATTCCTGAAGGGGCATTCCTTGCAGACAGTAAAGGCAATACATTCCTGGTATGGGAAGGAGAACAGGTTTACCTGGGTTACCTGACAAAGATCGATTATGCTAATAACAGGGTAAGCTTTATACTTAACAAAGGCGGAATTATAGAAAAGTTAGATCTTGAATTACAAAAAGAAGTGGAAACAAAAAAAACTAAATAGAGAGTATTCATATGAAAACATTAATTAAATCACTTTTATTATCTCTATTCCTTGCTACTCTTGTATTTCCTCAGCAATACCTGGAAAAGCAATTTAAAGGTTATACAAGCCCGGGAGAAATTGTAACTCTTTCGGAAAACCTGTCTTTCAATCAGGCTATTCAGCTTCTTAGTAAAGTCAGTGAAACGTCCAGAGGTAAAAGAATAGTTTCAACTGTAAGCATGGATACTCCTATAGGAATTGAGATTAAGAATATACCTTATGACAAAGCACTCGTTGTCCTGGTTCAATACGCGGGTTTGGTCTTTGAAGAAAAAGAAGACGTAATTATTGTAAAGAAAAAAATTGAAGTTACAGATAACCGTACTCCGGAAACTTATGCTTCTGTTGATTCACGTGAAGTTAAAATTTCCGCAGTCTTTTTTGAACTTGATATAGCTGAATCACGTCAACGCGGAATAGACTGGAAAGTTCTATTATCGAAAAAAGGATTAGACCTCGGCGGCCAGCTTGGTATGAACCAGACCGAAGAAACTGCTGAACAGAGAAGTTTTGAATTAAGCGCATCTTCAGATTTTGAAGTAGGTGATTTTTTGGGTGAAGCAACCGCAATTTTCAAATTTTTTGAAGAAGAAAACTTAGGCGAAATTATTGCGAGCCCCAACATTGTTGTAAGAGACAGAAATGTTGGAAGAATACAAGTTGGTTCAGATTTTTCTGTTAAACAAAGAGACTTTGCCGGTAACGTTGTCGAAAGCTTTTTCCCTACGGGTACAATTATAGAAGTAACACCCTACGTATATAAAGAAGATGGTGTTGACTATATGCTGCTCGATCTCAGAGTTGAAAGAAGTTCATTCAATCAGACTGAGACTACAACAGAAATCAGAAAAACACAGGCAACAACTGAAATCGTTTTATTAAATAACGAAGAAACAGTGCTTGGTGGATTGTTCGTTACAGATCAGCAGAAAGTAAGAAACGGAATTCCCTTCTTTAAAGATCTGCCATGGTGGGTATTTGGTATAAGATATCTTACAGGCAGTGATGAAACTGTTGATACAAAAAAAGAATTAGTAATTCTTATAAAAGCAGAACTGGTGCCTACGCTTAAAGAAAGATTAGCTTCACCAGAGAATGATAAACTGCTTAAAGATGAGATTAAGAGTAACACAGAAAAAATTAAATACCTACAGCTTAATGGTTCAGAAAGTCGTATAAACTAAGTAACAGTATGGAATCTATTCTTATTGTTGATGATGATATCAGTCTTTGTTCGGTATTAAAAGAAGAATTGGCCGAGGTCGGCTACGAAGCAGAATATGTTAACTCTGGCGATGCAGCTTTTAGTTATTTGCTTCAAAATAAAGTCGATCTCCTTCTTCTCGATCTTAAGATGCCGGAGAAGGACGGTTTTGATGTGCTGAAGGAATTATCACAAAAGCATGTTAATACCAAGATCATTGTCCTTACAGCATATGCTGACGTAAAAAGTGCAATTGATTCTGCAAAAATGGGGGCTAGTGATTTTATCAGCAAACCTTACGACTTTGATGAATTATTAATTACTATCAGGAAAGTTCTGCAAAGAGATACATGAGTAATAATGAAGTTAAGTTATCGGATTATCTTTATAAACTTCGCAATTGTAGTATTAGTAATTGCCAGCTCGGCAATTGGCTTTTACTCTATAATGTATAATGCACTAACCTCGCAACAATCCCGTCATTTATTAAACGCCGCTAATAATTTCATTTACACTTATCGTGACTTCCTGCAGGATATTCAGGATGAGTTTATTATTGTAAGAAAAGATATTTCTGCTAATTATATACTCACCGAAAACAGGCTTGGTAAAAACCTGGATTTTATACTTGAAGTAACAGCCTGGGATTCGACTCAGTTACGGAATATTACACATAAAGAGTTTATCACAATTCCATCCGCACAATTTACTCTCGATGATTTCATTCTTAACAATCCATATGCAATTGTACGAATTGATACTTTGGATGAGGGACATACATATTATTACGGTAAAATCTTTTCGTCAGAACTTATACACCAGTTTGCAAGAAGAATTAATGCAGAAATAGCTTTGATATGGAACGGAATACCTTCCGAGATTTCTAACCAGGCTGTTAACCAGAAATACTTTTATTCTTTGAATGAGGCGGCAACGAATCTTCTCTCGAAGAAAAATTATGATCTTTATGCAAGCGAATCAGAATCAACAGACATACTTGCAACTATATATAAACCCTCATACGAATTTGTAAATGAAAACAATTTTAAGTTTTTGTTATTTTCTACTTTAAATGAGGCTGCAGATTTACGATCAAATCTGAAAGACATTTTATTGATAATAGGTTTTGCAGCTGTTACCCTTTCTCTTATACTTACGTATATTTTTACAAGCCGGATAAGAAAGCAGATAGGATTGCTGAGTGAAGCAACTGTAATTACAAACGAAGGTCATTTCAAAAATAAAATCAGTATCAGAAGTAATGATGAAATTGGGCAGCTTGCCAATTCATTTAATACTATGATTGATGAGGTTGAAAAAAATCAGAAAGCAAAAAATGAATACGCTGAATTTATTTCACTGATCAATCAAAATCCTTCCTTAAAAGAAATTGGTGAAGCAACATTAGGAAAAATAATCTCTACATGTGGTTTTACTGTCGGCGCATTATATTCAGTTGAAAATGAAAAGAGATCACTTATCAGTTCATTTGGCTTAACTGAAAATATATCAATTAGTGAGAAGAGCGACTTTTTTAATTCTGTCATAAAAAAGAAAGAAATACTTGAAATTATTTCCGGAGGCAATCTGCCTGTCATTTCAACAGGCCTGGTTGCAATAGAAATAAAATATCTACTTCTTGTTCCTATCATGTATAACAATAAGGTTATTGCACTTCTGGAACTTGGTTCAATAGAAAAACCCGCGAGTGAAGTACGTGATTATCTTGGTAAAATTCAAAATCAGCTTGCCGTCGGGCTAATGAATGCAAGCACCCTTAATCAACTTGAAAATTTAGTTAAAGAACTTAAACAGCTTAATGAAGATTATCAGAAACAAAATGTTCAGATCAAAAAACAGAATGATGCTTTACTGGAACTTCATAATCAGCTAAAAGAAAAAGCAGATGAGCTTGAAATCCAGAAACAGAAAGCTGAAGAATCGACTAAAGTAAAATCCCAGTTTCTTGCAAGCATGTCACATGAACTTCGAACACCAATGAATTCAATACTTGGGTTAACAGAACTGATTTTACAAAAAGGAATTCTCAGGGAGAATGATAAAGAACGTCTTGAGGTGGTATTAAAGAACAGCAAGCGGTTGATGAACCTGATTAATGATATCCTGGATCTTTCAAAGATTGAAGCAGGAAAAATGGAGCTTCATCATGATGAAATTCTTCTTGATGATTTAATAAGTGAAGTTGAAATCTATATAAGACCTCTGCTTATAAATAAACCAATAGAATTCAGAGTTATAAAAGAAGCAAACACATTTGTTGTTATTAAAACTGACAGATCAAAAGTAACCCAGGTACTCACAAACCTTTTAAGTAATGCAATTAAGTTTACGGACCGTGGGTTTGTTGAATTTAAAATATCTTCAAAGCAAAACTCACACCTTGAGTTTTTAGTTTCTGACTCCGGGATAGGAATTTCTGAACAGGATCAAAAAATAATTTTTGAAGAGTTTAGACAAATCGATGGCACCACAACGCGTAAGTATAGTGGAACCGGATTAGGTCTGAACATCTCAAAAAAAATTGCTGATCTTCTGAAAGCAACTATAAGTGTAAAAAGCCAGACAGGCATAGGGTCATCGTTTTCATTTATTATTCCTTTAAATATTATTAGAGAAGCCCCGCGAACAGAAAAACATAAAATTAATCCTGTCGTATTAAAAAAGAACAGGAACAACCCCGTGCTTGTTATTGATGATGATGCTGAAGTCCGCTATACTATTGGACAGTATCTTTCAACTAGAGGTTATGAAGTTATTTATGCCGAAGACGGAGAAAAAGGAATTGAGAAGGCGATAAAGTTTCAACCGTTCGCAATCACTCTGGATATTATGCTTCCCAAACGGGATGGTTGGAATATTCTTAAAGAGCTTAAAGAAAACAGGATGACAAAAGATATACCCGTGATAATGGTATCAATACTGGCGGACCAAAAACTTGGATATGGACTTGGGGCTTTCGATTACTTTGTAAAACCAGTATCTGCTAATCAACTGCTTTCTGCCATTGAAAAACTGGAGAATCTAACTGATAAACGTATTGATAAAATAGTACTTGTGGACGATGAGGAATTTGAATTTGACCTTATTAAGGATGCATTCAAAGATCAGAACGTAAGAATACATTATATAAAAGACAGCGAAATAGCTTTCAGTAAAATAAGAGAGATTCAACCTGATCTGGCAATAATTGATTTATTTATGCCTAAAGTCGATGGTATTAATCTTTCCCATAAACTAAAATCAGATAAAGAAACAAAACACATACCGATTATTATTAACACGGAACGAGAACTTACTGAGGAAGAAGAATTAAAATTACAGGTAATAATAGAAGATATTACCATAAGGACTAAGGGACATCCTATGGATGCTCTGAAAATTGTTAGAGATAGAATCAATCAGCAGGAAGAATATAAACATATTAGCGGCATTGATATTGATAGTAAACTAACAGGTGATTATCGCACACCTGTTCATGAAAATGAAGATGAAATATTGGGTGATGTATTCATAGTTGATGATGATCCCGATACTTTATTTACACTTAATGAGATAGTCCAGGAATGTGGATGCAGAACAGTACTTGGAAAAAGCGGAAAAGATTGTCTTGAACTGTTAAAGCAAAAAATTCCCGACTTAATTTTACTTGACATAATGATGCCGGAGATGGATGGGTTCCAGACAATTACACATCTTCGTGAAAACCCGGAATGGAAAAACATACCTGTCTTTGCCGTTACTGCAAAAGCAATGGCTGGAGATAAGGAAATAATACTCAAACATGGTTTTGATGATTATATAACTAAACCGGTCGATGCCATTGCAATGGCATTTAAAATAGAAAGAACTATAAAGCATAATAAATACAAATAGCATGGAAAAAATTTTAGTAATAGACGACCTTCCGGAAAATGTGTTTCTGCTACAGGACAGACTAGAGCATGAAGGTTATGAAGTATTAACTGCATATGATGGTAAAAGCGGAATTAATAAAGCAATAACAGACCTGCCCGATCTTATACTGCTCGACGTAATTATGCCGGATATGTCGGGTTTTGAAGTTTGCAGAACTCTGGCGAACTACCCGGCAACATCTAAAATTCCGGTTATACTTGTTACTGCTAAAGCCGGAGCCGATGACACAAAAGAAGGATTGGAATCTGGTGCGTTTGATTACATAAAAAAACCTTTCGACAAGGTTGAACTCCTTGCGCGTGTTCGTTCAGCACTTAAACTTTCAGAGGCGCATAAAATGGTACTAGAAGCAGAACAGAGAAATACATTTGCTGCAACAGTTGTAACAGCAAACCATAAAATAAAACAACCTCTTACTTTAATGAGCTTATCATTGGCTGCAATTAAAAGGGAACTTAATAAAGATGAGATATCAAAAGAAGCTTTATTAAAACGACTTGAATATATTGACTCAGCGATAAGCGAAATTACAAGTGTGCTTAACCAATTGAACGCAATGAAAAGCCCGATCTTTTCTGACTATGTAAAAAATATTAAAATGATTGAGTTTGATAAAGGAAGTGCTGCTGCAGAGTAATCAGATCAGTTTTTTTATTGTTGAAAGCATAGTATCAAATTCATAAGGTTTGGGCAGCATATTACTTATACCCATTTTATTTACGTCAAAATCCTCATCGAAAAGAAGACTGCCTGTCGATAGTATTATAGGCATATCCATATTTAACTCACGAATTTTTGCAACACAATCCAATCCGTTCATTCCGCCGGGCATATTGTAGTCAATAATTACTAGGTCAACTTTTATTTCTTCAGTTAATACCTTTAATACTTCTGTGCTTGACGAAACTCTTATAACATTATAACCGTTCGATTCGAGAAGTTCGGCAAGGAGATCACGCAGCATTATTTCATCATCTGCAAGAAGAATAATTTTATCTGAAGGCGAAGAGCTGTCGATAGCTGCAGGTTCATATGCTGGTATGTAAACATTAAAAGTCGTTCCGGTGGATTTGGAACTCTCTACATCAATATAACCTTTGTGTGCTTTGATTATTCCATATGTAACATAAAGACCTAAACCCGATCCGCTTTCTTTTTCCTTTGTTGAAAAATATGGATCGAAAATTTTCTGAACATTTTCTTCACTAATACCGCTGCCGGTGTCATTAACAGAGAAGCAAACATAATTTCCTTTTTCAAGTAAGGGAAATTTTATGATATTTTTTTCATTGATCGTAATATTCTTTGATGTAAGTGTAATTAAACCATTGCCCTCAATTGCTTCTTTTGCGTTAACACATAGGTTCAGAAGTACCTGGTAGATTTCAGTTCCGTTGCCAAGGATATCATATAATGATTCATCAATGAATGATTTGAAGGAAATATTTTTCGGAAAAGTTTGTGTGATTACTTTTTCAATTTCACTTAACAGCGTTTTGGGTTTTACCAGTTCTTTTCTTTTGGGAGTGGGTTTACCGAATGATAATAATCCTTTTGTAAGATCTTTTGCACGTATTGAACAATTTTCAATATTATCTAAAAGACGAAGTATGTTGTCGTTTTCAGGAACTCTTTTCTTAAGCAGGTTAAGGCTTCCAAAAATACTTGATAAGAGATTGCTGAAATCATGAGCCATACCGCTTGAAAGTTTTCCGATGGTCTCAAGTTTTTGTGATTGGAGTAAACGGCTTTCCAGTGTGGCATTAAGTTCTCGTGAGCGGATATTCCCAATACTGAATGCAAGTAAAGACGCATACTGTTCAAGAATATTGATCTGCAAAGCAGAATAGTCATTACTCCTCTTCCCAACAACAATAACAGCGAGCAAAACACCGTCAAAAAAACATGGCGAGATAATTAGTGATTCACACTGCAATACCCGGGCAAGATTAAATCCGATATTGTTTCTCTGATTAAGAGCGAGTAATGATCTGTGGTTTATTGACAGCCATTTATTAATAAATGAAAGATTTGAAAGAATTTCTTTTTCTACTTCAGGAGAACCTTTTTGTTTTTCATCAGGATTCGAATATACAAACTCAAACTTTTTGCCTTCATTATAAAGAACTAATAGCCCGAGATTACTGCTGCTTATCTGAATGCTTCGCTGTAGTATGTCTTCCGCTATTACATTAATGGATTTTTCTTTAGCAAGAATTGTTAAAATATCATGCAATTCTTTTTGAAACTGGAGATTAAGCTGTAATAACTCTTCATTTTCATTTTGATTAGTCGAAGGTTCCTGGGATGTATCGATCCTTATAAAATAACCATCAAGAGATTTTGCTGAAGTAAGTGAAGAAATGTATATAGTTTGATTGTTGAATGGATTGACTACACTTAATGTTTTGGTTTTACCGAGTTCCTTAAGGGTATCATCTTGAATAAAACTGAAAATTGAAGAAACGGTTTTCCCTTTAATTCTATCAAGGGAAGTTCGCTCTTTGAAACTTTTATTAAACCAGATAATCTTCTGATTTTTATCTGCAAGTGCTATTGCTATTGAATCAATTTCTAAAAGCTCTTTCAGAGCATATTTAGAAATCAGTTTAACAAGCATCTTTCATCAATCCTGTCTAATAGCGTACTTTTTAATTTTTGTATAAAGTGTTTTAGGACTGATTCCAAGCTGACCAGCGGTTTGTGTTCTGTCCCATCTGTTTATCTTTAATACCCTCTCTATATGCCACCTCTCCAGATCTTCCATACTCAGAATATTTTCGGGGGGTGATGAATAATCCGGTTGTGACTTGAACTTATTCTGTGTAGTGAAGTTAGGGAGATTAAGATCTTCAGGACGGATATATTCACCTTCAGAGAATATTATTGCTCGTTCAATTATATGATCAAGTTCTCTGATGTTTCCTGTAAAATTATAATTCTGTAAAAGTTCTTCTGCCTGTGGTGATAATTTTTTAGGTGCTCTCACAGGTGATTTGATTTCAAGAAAGTGAGTTGCTAGCAGAATAATATCTTCTTTACGGTCACGGAGAGGGGGAATGGTAAGAGTTATCACATTCAGTCTGAATAAAAGATCCTTACGAAAATTTTTATTATCAGCTTCTTCAAGAAGATTCCGGTTAGTAGCGCCAATTACTCTTACATTTGATGTCAGGTTAGTTACACCGCCGATTCTTCGGTATTCCCCATTCTCTAAAAATCTTAAAAGTTTAGGTTGAAGAGATAAACTCAATTCACCAATTTCATCAAGGAAAAGAGTGCCGCCATGAGCAATTTCAACCAAACCCTGTTTGGTAGATTTTGCATCTGTGAAAGCGCCTTTTTCATGACCAAAAAGCTCACTTTCAATTAATTGATCCGGCAATGAAGCACAGTTTATAACAACGAAAGGATTTTCAGCGCGTGAAGAGTGTTTGTGAATATATTCGGCAAGTAATTCTTTACCGGTTCCGGTTTCACCTTCTATTAACACATTTGAATCAGAAGTTGCTGATTTATTTGCAAGATTAATTACTCTCTGTAGTTCAACACTTTTACCTATAATACTATTCGTTTGTTTTTTATTAACCTGGTTTGCAAGAATAGTTGTTTTTACAACGAGTTCTTTGTGTTCAAGTGCCCTTTGAATGGTAAGCAGTAATTCATCAAAAATGTACGGTTTCGTTATGAAGTCATATGCGCCAAGTTTAATACACTCTATTGCTTTTTTTATTTCAGATTGAGCGGATAAAATAATTACTTGTGTCGATGAATTATATTCCGATACAAATTTCAACACTTCTTCTCCGGAGACTTCCTTCATATTAAGATCAAGAAGAAGAATGTCATAATTTTTTCTTTTCAAGGCTTCAATAGCAAAGCCCCCATCATAAACAGTATCTACCGAAAACCCTTCCTCCAGTAATTGTTCTTTAAGTAAATAACAAAGGGTTTCATCGTCATCACAAACAAGTATTTTTGAATTTTTTAACATAAAAGTTGATAATTAGTTAAGAACAATCGGTTGGTAATTTGGAATAAAAACAACCATTATTTATATTTCCGCTTCTAATTTTTGAGGGCGCGTAGCTCAGGGGTAGAGCATCTGCCTTTTAAGCAGAGGGTCGGTGGTTCGAGCCCACCCGCGCTCACAAAATCTCAAAATAAACCTTTCTTAATGCTTTCCCATTGAACATGTAAAAATTACATATCTAAATCACTCAATTATAATACTTTATTTATCTAACAGCAAGTAAACACTTTTTTGATCAAAGGCATTTCTTTAGCTTTAAGGGATTATTAGAACTTGTTTTGGAAAAACAAGTTCTAATCGGATGAACTTGTAATTCAATTTTTATTATTCAATTCATAATAAAAAATGGCTGAATAATGGGTGATATAATTTACTGGGCACTGCTAAGAACAGCTATCCTGATACCTGTTATTTGGTACTGTTCTGGTTTTATTGACTACAGATTCTGGTGGATATTATTGTGCATTACTGTTTATCTGATAGTAATTTATCCTGCAATAAGAAAATACAGGCGGTTTGAGAATAAGAATAAACAAATCGTCGAAAATTCATTATGCTCAAGCTGCAGACATTTTGATGTTTCTGCTGTACTTTGTATGAAATACGACAAACACCCGACAACAGATTTTTTACCTTGTGAAGGTAAGGATTGGGAACCGGCGAATAATTAAAAAAAATTTTAATTATTCTTGTCCCCTTCTGATCTCCGAAAATACTACTGATTATAACCCATAATCCAATCATCAACAATAAACCAAAGAGGTAGTAATGTCCAAAGGTTACATAAAACCAGCCCTTCCTTTCACAGTGCTTCTTTTAATAATTGCTTCAACATTTGTATTGTATGCGTATTCTACCGGTATTACAGGAGAGACAAGAAAAAATGGAAATGGCTGCTTTTGCCATGCTACAGATCCAACCCCGGGAGTAAATGTTGTAATAAGCGGACCATCTCAGGTTCAGATAAACAGTGTTAATACATATACTGTTACAATCAGCGGAGGTCCTTTAGTACGAGGCGGGACGAATATAGCCGCATTAAACGGATCACTGGCAAATGTTAATTCCGACCTGCAGATAATTTCAGGCGAGCTTACACATGTAGCCCCCAAACTCCCTTCATCAGGTTCAGTAACTTTTCAATTTAACTATACAGCACCGGCTTCACAGGGCTTTGATACTCTTTATGCAAACGGCAACAGTGTAAACTTTAATGGGTTTAATGATGGCGACCAATGGAATTACGCAAATAATTTTGCTGTGCAGGTTATGACTATCGTACCCGTGGAACTGGCAAGTTTCTCAGCAATTGTTAGTGAAAATAATGTAAGGTTGAACTGGAGAACTGCAACAGAACAAAATAACAGGGGTTTTGAAATAGAAAGATCAATATCAGAAAATGAATGGACAAAAGTAGCATTTGTAGATGGTGCCGGGAATTCAACTTCAGAAAACCAATATTTTTTTGAAGATAAAAATCTTAGTCCTGCTGTTTACATGTACAGGTTAAAACAAATTGATTATGATGGTTCGGTTGAAATTTATAATCTTGAGGGTGAATATGAAGTTGCAGCGCCAAAAGAATTTTCGTTGGAACAGAACTATCCAAATCCATTTAACCCTTCCACTACTATTAATTTCAATTTGAGTAAGCCGGCAAATGTCGAGTTAAAAATTTATAATACACTCGGCGTTGAAACAGCAACTTTGGTGAACGGTTTAAAGAGTGAAGGTTATCACAGCG
>JAEXTA010000181.1 GCA_023453665.1 Bacteroidota bacterium
TAGAGACGGGGCATGCCCCGTCTCTACATGTGACGTTGAAAATTTATGATTTATTGGGTAATGAACTTTATACATTAGTTGATGAGGAAAAAACCGCCGGACAATATGAAGTTGAATTTAACGCAGAGAACTTTGCAAGCGGTATTTATTTTTATCGCATAGCGATCAATTCGGATCGGATGAAAGCCGGGAGTCATCTTCAGACAAAAAAAATGATTTACCTAAAATAAAATTTGTTTTAAATAGTGAAGATTGCTTTCCATTCAAAATGAATATATAGGAAACAGAAAAGGTGGAGTCGTATTCGTTATTGAATTCTATCCACCTTTAACTGCGACTATGGAAAGCGAATTTAGTCCCCTGCCCGCGGACTGAACTCGCCATTCATATCATTTCAAATACAAAAAAAGAACTACATTTCGGATAACTGACAAAAGCTATCCTGGTAACTATTGATGCTATCTGAAAAGACTATCCCTTCTTTCGAATAATGCACTGACACTTGTTTTCCCTTCTCCCATTCCCCTGTATTTTTTTTATGGATCGTATAAAAAGTTTTTCCTGATTTAACGGCATTGATTACTTCATCGCGGCTCCATGTAAACCCGGAGCCAACTGCGTTTTCTTTGTCCTGATGTACTTTGAAATACTCAATTACCTTTTTGTTTTGCTCTTCCGTATATCGCACTGCTGATATTAAATAGTCCGCCCATTTTTTCATTAAGAAATCTCCTATCATTTTTCAGTAGATTCGATAAGATTATTTAGTTTGTTATTCAAGTTTACAGAAAGATGTTTACCGTCGCTGTCGGAAATGACTTTAAGATCAGTTCTCTTTCCATTATTAAGTACGTAATAAGTATGTATATCATTTTCGATATCATTTACTGCGTCATTTTTTAAACGCGGTGACCATACTGCGGCAGGATTAAATAAGACTACAATTTCACCTTCATCATTTTTCCTGCACATTTTTACTTCACGTATTGCCATATCATTTTGTCATTTAGTGAATAAAATTATTTATTCGGTGGTAATTTTAAGTAAATGAAATAACCGGCGCATTGGAACAAATACCAGTGATTTTTAGGGAAAATCCGGTACTGGTACTAATGTTTGTGTTGATTATTAGTATAAGTACTAAGAAATGAAATTTACTGATGACTATTTATTTATCAGGCTGGTTTTTAATTAGTGGGGTAAGAATGTGTACTTGTTCTTTAAATGATTTTTATCTCATTGGCGAAGCAAAAAACTTACGTCATTTTAATTATTAGTTTCGGGTCATCTTCACGAAAGACTATAAAGAATATCGCTATTAGTATCTGGAACGCAAGGGTTATAAAAAACAAATAAAATCCCTGTCCTTTTCCTGCTATAAAAATTATACCTTTGAATAGTAAAGATATTTCATAAAACACCAATACAAGAAAAAAAACATGTATTTCACCTTGAAAATGTAATGCAGTTATTACTCGCTTAGCAAATTTATAAAGCACATAAATATGAATACTAAATACAAAATAAAATATATAGCTTTTCGTAAGAAGTATATAAAGAAATACTGATAATATGATATAATCAACTACTTTTAGTTTTATTGATTTAAAATCATTGAAGCGAAATACTACATAAAATGCCATTGCAGCAAAAGAATAAACCATACCATTCGGAACACTAACGATGTTGTTTACAAGAAAGGTTAGTGGATCACTTAACCCCAATATAAGGAAGAATAAAAACACACTACTTTTTCTCTGTCTAAAAATAGTCAGAAACCAGGCTACAGTTGAAATCGCAAAAATAACATGTGTAACTATCAATCGTTATTATCCGAACAATATGGTGGACAAAGTACACCCATCTCTAAAGTTAGACTGCCACAAGTTATAGACATTACATCTGCTCGCTGTTCATTTGTTTAGGTCATTTTAATTTTAAGTTTCGGGTCATCTTCACGAAAGACTATAAAGAATATTGCAATTAATATCTGGAACGCAAGGGTTATAAAAAACAGATATAACCCTGAAGCTGTTCCACTTAAAAAAACAATTATTTTTAATAAAGCCGACAATTGATAAAATACAAGTATTAAAAAATAAATACTGAATTCATCACGTAAATGTAAATCGGTAATTATTCGCTGAATAAATTTTGATAGTATGAATAGATGAACACCCAGGTAGAAATAATAAACATACTCTAATGTTATTACCACATACAGAAAAACTAAAAATATAATGTAATCGAAATATTTTAATTTAAAAGAACGTACATTATTAAATCTAAAGACAAAGTAAAAAATGATACAAGCAATTGTATATATCACTCCATTTGTTATCCCAAAGATTTTAAGCCCTAAAAGATTCAGTGGATCGGATAGTCCCAGTATTAAAAAAAATAAAAAAAAACTACTGTTTTTCTGCCTGAAAATAGTTAGAAACCAAACAACCATTGAAATTGATATAATTACATTAGTAATTATCATTCATTGCTCACATCACAATATGGTGGGCAAGGTGTGCCTGTCTCCAAAGTCAAGTTCCCGCAAGTGAGAGATATCACTTCTGCCCGCTGCTCAATTGATACTTCTGTTACTAACTCCTGAGCTATTAATTCATTTATTATTGAGGAACTATATAATGTAAACACAGCCTGTTCCTGTACAGGGTAACCAGCAGGATAAATTGCTACTCTTTCATTATTAAGTACTATCACTTCTTCATCTACCAATTTGAACATAATATAGTTACTCGTTTGATTGATTAATGTATTTAGCTCACTAACACTAAGATTAGTTGATGATATAACGCGACCAAATTTTTCATTTGCCTCTTCAATTGAATAAAGTATTCCTGCTTGCTCCGACATTTTTTGCCCATCCGGTTACAAATGATTAAAATTTAATTGTCTAAAATAAAAAATTTTATCCATTGTTATTTTTTTTTGATCTGAAAAACTCCAATCCGAATTTGATAAGATCAGCCTGTGTGTTAGCATCTATTTTCTTTAAAATGGTTGCACGGTAATGATCAACTGTCTTTTTGCTTACATCAATTTCTTCAGCTATTTCTTTACTTGTTAATCCTTCTATAATAAGTTTAAGTATCTGTTCTTCCCTGAAATTCAGTTCAACATTGTTTTTATTTTTTTCTGCTTCTGATACTGCATCATATTCTTCCATAAGCTGTTTTAAGTTTTTATCATTCCATTTTGCCCCGAAATATTTTTCTCCTGTACATACCTTTTCTATCGCATAGATTAATTCGCCATCGAGAATGTTTTTATTCAACAATCCCATCCCGCCGGATTTAATAACTTTATAAACATATTCGGGTGCATCATACATTGACAGGAATAATGCTTTTGCTTTGGGGGCAATTTTCAGAATTTCTTCAATTGCTTTAATACCTGTTATCCCCGGCATTGCAATATCAACAAGCATAAGATCAGGAAAAGACTGAAAATATTTTTCAACAAGGTCATTACCATTATCAGCTTCGGCAACAATAATAAATTTATTCCTCTCCTTGAGAATTCTAATTACTCCCTGCCTGAAAAGTGTATGATCATCAGCTACCAATATTTTTATACTCTGGTTTTCCATCTTCGTACTCAAATGTTAAAGGAAATTTTGTAATTATTTTCGTGCCTTTATTGTATTCGGTTTCAATCTTAAAGGAACCATTGAGGCGTTCTACACTTTCCTGCATACCCATTAGTCCCATACCTTCAGATATGTATTTATCGGATAATAATTTTTTTGGTTTGAATCCTATTCCGTCGTCAGTTATTGCAAACAGTACTGAATCTTCTTCAATAAGCATATCAACTGTAAATGACTTTGCTTTTGAATGACGCATTATATTGTTGAGTGATTCCTGCAGCAGCCTGTACATACATACTTCAACATCTTTATTCAGTTGGAGCGAATTTTCAGGTAACTGTATCTGGTATTTTAATTTTGCTTCGCGTGCAACATTATTGCATAATGACCTGATGACCGTTAACAGACCAAGTTCGTCAATATTTACCGGGCGAAGGTTACGTGCAATATCCCGCACTTCCTGTATTGTTGAATCAAGTATGTTAATTGTTCTTGAAAATTCTTCCTGTTCCAACCCGTCATCGAGATACTTTTTATAATTCCCAACATTAAGTTTGGTAAGCAGAATATTCTGTGCAACCGAATCATGTAAAACACGTGCAAGCCTGTTGCGTTCTTCTTCAACAACTTTTTGAGTTTGTACACTCGCGTTCCTCAGAAGCTGCTGATAATTTTTCATTTGTTCATCATATTCTCTTTGAGCGGTTATATCCCGGAAATACAACTGGGCAACATCAAGGAATGAAATTCCATGAAAGTTAATTTCATAGTACCTTTCATTTACCTGTGAGGATAGTGAAAATGTTTCATCGGCTTCAATTGATTTTTTAAGATCGTGATTATATTCTTCAAGCATTGACAATATAAAATTCTTATTGTCGATAATATCCGGAAATCTTTCCTTTGCTGATTTGTTATAACCGATAATTTCTGCATTACTATTAATTCTTATTATTGGGTTTGGATCCAGTTCGGAAAAAGTTACAAGCATTTGCGCAGTTCGTTTTTCAAATTCCCTTTGTTCCTTTTTATGCTTACGAAGCATAGGGTTGTAAATGTAGCGGTAAGATATAATTAGTATAGCAAGCAATAGAACAAATATAAATAACGATACAATTACAGGATTGTACAGGCTTGGTGCCTGTTCAAGATATTGATTCAGTTCATCTTTTATCTGTGTTATTATTACGAAATAACAAATCATATTTGCAATTTTTTCTCAGTATCTAAATTTTTTCCATTAATATACGTGGTTCAGTACTAATAGCACAATCAAAACTATATCGTTTCATACAACAAAAGACTAGTTTATTTCTGCCTCCAAATATTGACATAAATTATATTCAGGCTCTGATCTAATCAACACTCTTTACAGTAAAAATTAATGCCGGTATAACCTGCTTGTTTGAACCACCATAAATTTTATCCAGGTCAGTAATACGTTCTTTGCCGGTTCTGATTTTTTTTAGTTCTGAGCTTTGAGTAATGTGCAACAAATTATTCGAAATAAGATATGTGCTGCTGATTTTTCCGAAATCATTTTCAAAACTCGTATCATTCAGTTCAGTAGCCAATTGCCAGTTTTCAGGGTAAGTAATCCTAATTTCTTTTTCAAAAAATTGATCATAAGGAATAAAAATCGGGTTAACCCTGTTTAAAGTATCAATCTTTAGTTCTGAATTTGATGAAGGGGAAAATAAACCGCCCGTTTGCAGAATAACCTCCTCGGGTGTTATTGTAATAAGATTATTAATAATGTATTCCAGTCTGACGACCAGATCTGATTTATAATCTTCCCGATTAAGAATCTCTGACTTTATAATTTTTATATCACCTTCAGAATAGGAAGGCATTTTTTTAATAGCTTTATCAAATTCATCCGGGCTTAAATCATCAAGATAATCCCTTAATTCAAAAGCCAATGATCCACCCGCAGTTTTTTCTTCGACAACATTTAATGAACCATCGTTGTTTACCTTAATATCAAATTTTGACTTTGATTTGTTGTCACTCATTTTACCGACAGGAAGATTCCAGAATTTTGCATGTCGGCTGTCATCATTGGAAACAATTAATGAACGCTGTTCCTGAAATTCCGACGGGATATGATCTATTGGTAAGTATTTATAATAAGGAAAGATCACATAATCGGTTTCATCTATTTTTACTCTTACAGCCGGAATGTGAAACTGATCATACGATATAAAGTTTGTGTCAAGATAACCTGTCTCGGATGAATGTATCAAGAGGTAATCAGTTTCCAGTTCAGCATCAGATAACATTGCTTCTGTTAATCCGCAAATTTCATAAATAGTACCTTCACCGGTTTCAAGTACTTTTGCAAATGATCTGTCTTTATCGTCCTTTGTAACCTTAATACTTTGCTGAATAAAATTTACAATTGCCTCCATTTTAGAAAAATCGGTAGAACAACTCTCCGCAATTTCATCAGTTTTATTTCCGACCGAAGTACTTAAAAAACTTTCTTTGTTCATTGCATACTCTTTGTAAGTATCTGCGATCTCCTTCCAGTTTTTGGTTAAGTTGACAGGAATACCCAGATCAATCAGAGTAATATTGAATCTAAGATACTTTGCTAATTCAAAAAACGGGAGAGAAAAAATTTCTTTTTTTATTGCGGGAATATTTTTTGAATAATACTGAAGTATCTTTTTGTTTTCCTCCACATTGTAGGAGAAAGTATAGTCAATCTTTACATCAGGAGCGATCTGCTTCGACCTGATTTCCCACCAATCCGGATAACCGAATTTCAATTCAAGATGTTCACAAGGATATGGATATTGGAGTTCTACTAGATATTCCAACGGCGGTCTTGCATAACGTGAATCGTAAGTTATATCAGTACCGTATTCAACTAAAGACCCTTTTTTAATTCCGGGAATTCCAAATTTATATGTCAGATAACCCTCTGCATCTTTTTCCACAACAAGATCTTTTAAACTATATCTTTTAATTTCTGCACCTGGTGTGTTCACAACTAAATAAAAACTATTTATTACTGCATTAGGGTGAGTATCAAATTTTACTGTTGAAAGTTCCTGGTTTTCAGGATTTAACACAAGATATTTGATTGATTTGATTCTGTCATAGTCCCAATCAGGTCTAACACTAAGTAAAGGATTTGCAGTACGTACAGAATGCTCGTATATATTTTTTACGTTAAGATAAACAGCGTCATGATCTGAATATTTTTTTTCGAGTTCTGAAATATCAACATCATGAATAAAAACCGAATCTGTCGGCGCAGATTGTGTAATGGTTATTCTTTTGGATACAGAACAACCGGTTATAATTAAAACTGATAATAAAACGATTAACCTGAATATTAAAGATTTCATTTTGGTGCCCTTAGTGTGAACAAATTAGTTTTTTTGCTTAAATACTGTTCGTAATATTTTAGGAATTCAGCTTTGAGTGTATTCCCAAATTTTTTACTGAATGTTTTTAGTACATACCTGAAAACCAGTTTCCCATCCTCTGTTTTACCTGCGGCATAAAAGCCCAATGTATTTTTAAAATCACCGATGTTTAGTGAATCAGGATCAAGTTCATATCCTTTGGGATCGATAAATAAATTAAGTTCAATGTCTTTGTACTCTTTAAAGAAGATTTCAAGTGAATCATTTTTTCTTTCAAGAATACTATTATCGGGAAATATGAAAGGTGTTTTGGGAATGTACTTTTTATTGGAAGTGGAAATAATAAACTGTGACAGATCCGCTCTGGCCTTTAGTTCTAATGAACTTTCAGTTTCTTCAGTGAAAATAAAATTGTTTAATAATATTTTATAAAAATTTGACGAAAATAATTTAGTTAAAATATTTTCTGAAACTGACGTATCCGGGTTGCTGTTGATATACTTCAAGGAAGTAAAAAAATCATTTTTACATCTTATTGTCGCAATACCTTCTGACAAAGAATCAAGAGCGATATTTATATCAACAATCAATGTTGGATCCTGTTCAGGTTTATCAATATTTATAAACCTTGGATTTTCTTTATCAAATATTAAAGCTTTACAGTCTATCACTCCATTTGGTAAATTTCCGAACTCACAATGTGATGCAGTAGGATCAAAAAATATTGTTGTATTCTCATAATCAAAAGCACAAATAACATGATCAAACTCATCCACGTAGATATTTTCGGTAGCCGGAATATCGTCTCTTGTTACAATTGCCATATTTACTTTTAGCCCGTGTTGTCTGGCAATAGCAGAAATTAAAGCTGATTTTTCTTTACAGTCTCCGTATTCCCGGTCTAAAACAACCGAAGGTTCTCTTGGTAATATGGAATGCTGTTCCTGTCCTTCAGCCAGGTAACGGATATTCTTTTTGACATAGTCGTATATGATCTTCACCTTTTCAATTGGAAGACTTACCTTATTTAATTCTTCGGATAGAAAATTTTTATGTTTATCGTTAAGAGTTGGCTGAATTGGCGATAATGAATTGTACCAGTTAACAAATTCAGCGGGCTTTATATTATTAATTGTTTTGTTCCCTTTATTAAGAATAATCTGGATGATGCCAAGTTTTTCGTTATAAGGGTAAAACTCTAAAGACGGCTGGCTTTTAAGGTTGAAAATATTCAGTAATGTTTCATCATCGTCGGGTTTTGTTACCGTAAATGGAATATCTCCAAATGTTGAAACAATATCGAAAGCTGGTTCAATATCTTCAGGATGAAATATTCTAACAGAAATTTTTTCATAGATATTTGAATTCTCAAGAAATATTACAGGAGCAAATCCAGCATCGGAAATTTCCTTTTCATATTCATAAATAATTTTGTCGCCAGTTTTAATGTCGGATGGAGTCTTAGCAAAATAGACTTTGCTGTTTGTTATAAAAACGTCTTCATACTCGGGAATGAGAAAAGAAAGCTGCGATTTATAGTAGAAGTTTTTTGGAGTCTGGAAGTTAATTTTATCAATTGGCTCGAAATAATTTTCATAAAAGTAGAAAACATTTTCTTCGCCCGGCTTTTCTGCAATATAAGTCGCTTCGGTTTTGTCTTTATAAGTCAAACTATATTTGTCATTATCTTCTTCTTCAACATTAATTTGAATATTAATGTTGTAAGAAAAAATAATCTTTTGAGCATTTGTGTTATTATTCAGGTAGCAAAGAATTAACAGCCCGGCTATTAGTATTTTTTTCATTCAATAAATTCAGAATTTTTACCCTTAAAAATAGACTTACTTCATTTTAAATGAAAGAAATATTTTTTAATTCCATTCTGCCCGGACAATCATTCAATTTCCAGTTTACGATATTCAATTTTTATCCACATATTTGAGAAGTTTTAATATTAAAATTTTGACATTCCGGAATTCATTTAAATGAATTGAATTAGCACAATGGAATTAACAGGAAAATATCTTGAACTATGCTTCAGGCTAAATGCAGTGATTCCTCGGGATAATCTTTTGGATGACCTGATTACCACTTCCACTCTTGGTACCGACGCAAGTTTTTACAGGTTAATTCCAAAACTTGTAATCAAAGCAAATAATGAAAATGAAATAATCTTTATTCTGAAAACGTGTACTGAACTGAACATTCCTGTGACATTCCGTGCTGCCGGAACAAGTCTTTCCGGTCAGGCTGTAACTGATTCTGTTTTAGTGATGATCGGTAATGCATGGAAAAGTTTTAAAATAAACGATGATGCTTCAAAAATTTCTCTGCAGCCCGGAATAATCGGCGGACACGCAAACAATTACCTCGCGCAGTATAAAAAGAAGATCGGACCTGATCCCGCTTCAATCAACGCTGCAATGATAGGTGGAATTGCAGCTAACAATGCAAGCGGCATGTGCTGCGGAACCTCGCAGAACAGCTATAAAACACTTTCCTCAATGCGAATTATTTTTGCAAATGGTGATGTGCTTGATACAAATGATCCAAAAAATGTTTCTGATTTTGTTGAAAGAAATTCTGCTCTTATAAAAAGCGTTATCACGTTAAGAGATAAAATAAACTCTGATGTTCTTCTTCGAGATAAAATTATCCGTAAATACAAAATCAAAAACACTACCGGATATAGTTTAAATGCTTTTGTTGATTATAAAGACCCAATTGAAATTATTCAACATTTAATGATCGGCTCTGAAGGCACACTCGGATTTATTTCTGAAATAACCCTTAACACTATTCCCGACTACGAGTACAAAGCAACATCATTAATTTTGTTTAAGAATATTCAGGATGCATGCCGGGCAGCCTCAGTATTGAAACAACTTCCTGTTGATGCGGCAGAGTTAATGGACAGAAGTTCTATCAGATCAGTTGAAAATAAAAATGGTATGCCTGAATATTTAAAGGAACTTAATAATGAATCAGCAGCACTTTTAATTGAGACGAAAGCAGAGAATGAATTTCAATTAGATCAAAATATAAATTCAATTATTTACTCTCTTAGTGATTTTGATCTGATAAGGAAAGCCTCTTTTACCAAAGACAGACTTGAATACACAAAATTGTGGAATATCCGTAAAGGGCTATTTCCAAGTGTCGGCGCTTCGAGAAAAACGGGTACATCCGTAATTATTGAAGACATTGCTTTTCCGCTTGATTCACTTTCATCCGCAGTCATTAAGCTTCGCGGTATTCTTGATAAATATAATTTTACTGAAGCAATAATTTTCGGGCACGCACTAGAAGGTAATCTTCATTTTGTTTTCAGCCAGGACTTTAGCGTAAAATCAGAGATCGAACGATATGATTCTATGATGAATGAAATTTCACAAATGGTGGTTGGTGAGTTTGATGGTTCATTAAAAGCTGAGCATGGAACCGGCAGGAACATGGCTCCGTTTGTAGAATTTGAATGGGGACCTGAAGCCTATTCGATCATGAAGCAGGTAAAAAAAATTTTTGATCCGAAAAATATTTTGAATCCCGGGGTGATAATTAATGACGATAAAGTAATCCACCTGAAAAATTTAAAGACTTTACCTGCTGTTGATGAATTAATTGATAAATGCACCGAATGCGGATTCTGCGAATCACGTTGTGTTTCTGAAGGATTGACTTTTTCTCCGCGACAAAGGATTTCTGCTATAAGAAATTTTTCAGGAATAAGTGAGAACAAATTATTTAGCACATTTAAATATCATGTCGAAGAAACCTGCGCGGCTGATGGATTATGTTCTGTTAACTGTCCTGTTGGAATTGATACCGGCACAGTTATCAAGAAGTTACGGGCAAACGATAAGAACGGATTTTCAAAAAAAATTGCTGAAATGTTTTCGTATAATTTTTCGATTATAAGCACGGTTATAAAATTCTTTCTGAATGTTTTAAACTTTTCATCCAGGTTAATTGGCAATACCAATTTAGAAAACATTACCAATGTGATTTCAAAAATTTCTAAAAAGAAAATTCCTGCATGGAATCAATTCACACCTTCAGGTAATTCATTTTCGCTTAAGCAATTAAAATTAAATAGAGATAAACAAAAAGTTGTTTACTTCCCTTCCTGCATAAACAGAACTTTTGGAAATTCAGAAACAGAAAAAGCTGATACTGTTTTAGTAGAAAAGACTATTTCTTTATTACACAAAGCCGGGTATGAGGTTTTGTTTCCGAAAAATCTAAATAACTTGTGCTGCGGGTTATCGTTCACAAGCAAAGGATTTAAGGAGATTGGAGATGCAAAACTAAGTGAACTGATTAACGAACTGAAAATCATAACAAATAACTTTGAGTTACAGGTATTGTCTGATATGAGTCCTTGTTTTCACAGGATAAAAACTTCTGGTAATTCAATGTTAAAAATTTATGAACCTGCGGAGTTCACTCTGCTCTACCTGAAAGATAAACTTGTATTTGAAAAAACTGATGAGCCCGTTGCAATCTATCCAACTTGCAGCACACAACTTTCGGGATTGTCTGAAAAAGTAAAAGAAGTCGCCGGGTTATGTTCATCAAATGTTTATATGCCTGAAGTAAACTGCTGTGGGTTTGCAGGTGATAAAGGATTCACACATCCCGAATTAAATGAACATGGATTAAAGAATTATAAAAAGGAATTACCGGAAAATTGCATTAGTGGTTATTCAACAAGCAGAACCTGTGAAATTGGTTTAAGTAAAAATACCGGCATTCCTTTCAAATCAATTTTTTACCTTGTTGATAAGCATACAACAGTAGTTAAAAAAGTTTAATAATTATTTAATGCTGGTCCTCATTCTCTTTCTGATAAATCCTTTATTCGTACTCAATTTATACTTAATTTTACAACAGAATTAATCAGATCAGGATAAATTTGAGTTTTATTTCGATCATTATTTTTGTAGGCATACTTCAGGGGTTTTTAGTCGGATTTCTTTTGCTGACGATAAACCGCGGCAATAAAAAATCAAACCGTCTGCTGGCTCTACTTCTAATCAATTCTTCATTGAGTATTGTCGGATTTGAAATTGACATTACGAATACTCACGAACTGTTTCCGTTTTTAATAGGCGTACCGCAACCCGCAGTTTTTTTGTTTGGACCTTTATTCTATTATTATGTTAACTCGTTGACGTTAAAAGATTTTTCTGTTTCAAAGAAACAACTTCTGCATCTTATTCCGTTTGCTGCGTTAATTATCTACCGCGTACCAATGTATCTGATGAGCAATGAAGAGAAACTGGGTCTTGTAGGCACAAAACAATTACAGGACGAAGAACTCGCAATACTAATCATTCAGTGCATACATCTTTTTATTTACCTGCATCTGACAATTAAAAATTTAAGAAAGTATCACGCGGCGATTAAATCAACTATGTCTTCTTTAGAAAAAATTAATCTTAACTGGATAAAAGGAGGCATATATGCATTTACAATAATCTTTGTGATAATGTTCAACATGTCAATTCTTTATTTTGCAGGCATCCATCTGTATGAATATTATTCTGTAATCATACCCATTCTTGTTTCAATTACGATTTTGACTTTAGGTTATATGGGTTTTAAACAGCCGATAATTTTTCCACCTGATGTTGTTGAAACTAAAATTAAGAAGTATGAAAGATCAACTTTAACAAACGATAAGGCGGATTTTCACTTACAGGATTTACTGAACCTGATGAAAGAAAAAAAACCTTATCTCGACAACGAAATAACACTTGCCAAACTGGCAGATGAGTTATCAATACCGCAGCATCATTTGTCCCAGATTATTAATGAAAAATTAGGTCAGAACTTTTTCGATTTTATTAACTCATACCGGATTGAAGAAGCTAAAAACCTGCTCACTTCACCTGAAGGCGGAATGTTGACAATTTTAGCAATAGCAGAGGAAGTGGGTTTTAATTCAAAATCAGCTTTTAATAATGCATTTAAAAAAGTAACAAACACTACTCCTTCTGAATACCGCAAACAGAACAATTAATTTTTTCAAAAATATATTTTTTTGATTTTCCTTTCATCAATAATTCTTTCCTTTCTTAAAACAAATTGGTTCTGATTTACCTAACCGAACAACAAAAACCGTCCTGTCTTATAACTCAAAGCGAATCCACTTCAATAATCTGTTAGGTTTGCATCCGGTTTAATTAAAAGGAAAAACGATGAAGAACATTTTTATTTTACTCATGACAATTATTCTTTCAACGCAAATATTTCCGCAGGAACAAACTCTTCTTGGTGACGGTGAAGTAACTCACGGTGGTTACGGCGGACCAGTTATAAAATTCTCACAGGTGAATGACAAATTTGCAGTATTCTTTGGTGGAAGAGGCGGCTGGATAATCAATCATACATTTGTAATCGGCGGCGCAGGGTATGGACTTGTTAATTCAATTGATGGAAACGAATTAATATTCGGGAATACCCGAAGGATGGATTTTGGTTACGGAGGAGTAGAACTCGGGTATATAAATAAGTCCGATGAACTAATTCATTTTTCTGTTTATACATTAATTGGTGCAGGCAGCGTTCGTTCGCGAGTTGATGATGATATCTTTCCTGACTACGATGATAACCATGATACTTTTTTTGTTCTTGAACCGAGTGCAAATATTGTATTGAATATTACAACTTTTATGCGCGTAGCTGTAGGTGGTTCATACAGGTATGTAAATGTTGATAAAGTTCAAAACTTATCTTCATCTGATTTATCAGGACCTTCAGTTGGTTTAACTTTAAAATTCGGGAAGTTCTGATAATGCCTGTAACAGAAAAAATTTGTTTGATAACAGGCGCTAACTCCGGAATTGGTAAAGCTGCTGCGATGGAACTCGCAGCAAAGTTTGACCGGATGCTGCTTGTAGTTAGAAACCGGGTAAGAGGCGAAAGAGCGGTAAATGAAATATTTGAGAAAAGTGGAAATCAGAATCTTGATTTACATGTTGCATCACTATCATCATTTGAATCCATAAGAAATCTTGCAAATACTATCACAGAAAAATATGATCATTTAGATGTGCTGATAAATAATGCCGGAGCTTTTTTCTCAAAACGTCATACAACTGCTGACGGAATTGAAGCAACACTTAACATTAATTATTTATCAAGATTTGTATTGACAATTCTTTTACTTCCTTTGATAAAGAAAAGTTCATCAGGAAGAATTATAAATGTTTCGGGAGAAGCACACCGGTTCGGCAGAATTAATTTTGATGACCTGATGATGGAAAAATATTATAAGAGTATGAAGGCAATTAAACAATCAAAACTTGCTGATGTATTATTTACTTATGAACTTTCAAGAAGATTAAAAGATACTCACACAACAATTAATTGTCTTCATCCCGGGGCTGTTGCTACAAACTCAATCGATAATAATCCTGACATATCACAGCTAATAAAATTCTTATATAAAACTATCAGGCCATTTCTTAAATCACCTGAACAAGGGGCAAAGACAATTATACATCTCGCAACATCACCGGAAGTACATAATATATCCGGAAAATATTTTATCAATAATGAAGTGACTGATTCATCAGCTTCTTCTTATGATGAAAATCTTGCAAGACGGTTATGGGAAGTAAGTGAAAAACTTACAGGAATTAAAACTGAAAACTATCTAACGGAACAATAATGAACGATAAACAATTTAAAAAACAGAAATCAATCAGATTCCTTCTGCTGTTTTTATTTTTACTCACGACTGGTTCAACTGTCGCACAGAAAAAAGTTTTAACACTTGAGGAATCCATAAATACAGCACTGAAAAACAACACTGAAATACAGTTCGCTGTAATGAATGTAAAAAAATCTGATGCAGCAGTCAGCGAAGCATTCGGCTATGCACTGCCGAGTGTAGATCTGTCAGCACAGTTTTCTCATTTTCTGAAGAAACCTAAAACTCCATTTCCTGATTTTGAAGCGTTACTTACAAACGCAACTTACTCAATTCTTTTTGAGGAGAATGTTATACCAAGAGACAATTCAAAATTCAGAGATATAAAAACTGCACTGCAGTCTTTTGCACAGACTAACAGCTATGAAACAAGCGTGCAGGTTACACAGACACTTTTTAATTCGGCAGTGTTCAGAGGGATTGGTGCTTCTAAAATTTATTCTGATCTGTCAAAAGAAGAATTAAAACGAACGGTTCTCTCAACCGTGCTTGGAGTTAAGAAAGCTTTTTATGGAGTCCTGCTTACAAAGCAAATGAACGGGATTACTCAGGCAAGTTACCTTAACGCACAGGAAAATCTAAAGACTGTTAAGGCAGCTTATGAACAGGGATTTGTTTCAGAGTTTGATCTTCTCCAGGCTGAAGTACGTGTTGAAAATATTCGTCCGCAGGTTTTGCAGGTTGAAAATGCGCTTCAAACAGCACTGGATGGTTTTAAAATTCTTATCGGGATGAACCAGACAGATGATATTGATGTAACAGGCGAATTAACTTACAAAAAATATAATCTGCCCGATGAAAGCGCTTCAGTTGAAGAAGCTCTAAGATCAAACTATGGATTAAAATCATATGCATTAAAGATCGATGTTGATGAAGCATTTATTGATCTGGACAGGTCAGAATACTGGCCTTCACTTTATGCGTTCGGTAATTATTCTTACGCAGGTTCATCAGACGACTTTAAATTTCAAAATTATTCATCTGCAATAGTCGGACTCACATTCTCAATGAACTTATTCAACGGAATGAGAACAGTAAATAAAGTACAGCAGTCTGAAATTGCATTGGATCAATCGACACAACAATACAGGCAGATGAAAGAATATGTTTCACTCCAGGTAAAAGCAAAATTACTTGAGATAAAAAAAGTTGAAAGTCTTCTTGAAGCACAGGAAAGAAATGTAACGCTGGCAGAAAAAGCATACAGTATATCCGTTACAAGATATAAAGAAGGAACCGGAAGCCAGATTGAAGTTCAGAACGCTGACATAGCATTACAGCAGGCACGAGTAAACAGGCTTCAGTCAATTTATGAATACGTTGTTGCCACATCAGAGCTTGATGAACTGATGGGTAAATCCGGCGGTGAATATTTTTCACTTTTTGAATTTGAAGATTAATGATCACAAAGATTTTTATTAATACAGGAGTATATAATTCAATGGCACATATAAAAAATTTATCAAAGTTGTTCATCTTACTTTTATGTTTTGTTACGATCGCCTTTTTATCAGGGTGCGGCGGCGATGAAACTGAATCAGTTAAGAGTATGGAACAAATCCGGAGCGAGGAAGGCATACCAGTAAAAGTTGAAGTGGTGGAATACAAACCATTTAACAAAACATTAAGCTTCTTTTCAAAACTTGCCGGAATACAGGAAGCAACCAAAACAACAAGTATGGGCGGAAAGATCGAAAAGATAAAAGCTAATGTCGGCGATCATGTTGCACAGGATCAAATCGTAATTGAGTTCGATACGAAAAATCCCGGACTTCAGTATGAACAATCGAAGAATGCTTATGATATAGCTGAAAAAACTTATCAACGCACAAAAGCATTGTTCCAGGCTGGTGAAACATCTCAGGCAAATTTTGACGGAGCAGAAACACAATATCTCGTTTCAAAAAGAAATTATGAATCGATAAAGCAATTATTATTCAGCGAGTCACCTATTTCAGGAACAATTGTGGATATGAAAGTAAATCCCGGTGATAATGTTAAAGGTGATGCTCATCTTTTCACCGTTGCACAATTACAAAGGATGCGCACAAAGATATGGGCATCTGAAACGGAGATAAGTGAAATAAGAAAAGGAATGAAAGCTGAAATTACCGTTAACGGAAAAACTTATACAGGAAGAGTTACGGAAGTTTCCATGGCTGTTGATCCGTTCAGACAGGCTTTTTATGCTGAGGTTGAATTTGATAATTCAAAGAACGAATTAAAAAGCGGTGTAACTGTGGATGTTAAAATTCTTGTTTACGAAAATCCAAAAGCGATAATCATTCCCCGTAACCTTGTCAGCACAGATACTAAAGGTGCTTACGTTTATGTTGAGAACAATAACAGCGCAGTTAAACGTTACATCACAAACGGAAATGACAGCGGAATATATTATGAAGTAAGCGGCGGACTTAATGTCGGTGACAGGCTTATTGTGCAGGGTCAGGCGCATCTTGATGAAGGTAAAAAAATTAAAGTGATTCAATAATAAGGAATTAACAAATGTTTCTCGCAAAAGTTTCTATAAACCGCCCGATAATGACAACGATGGGGTTAGCCGTCTTCCTCATATTCGGTGCGATAGCATATTTTACTCTGAACTTAAATCTTCAGCCGGATGTTGAGATTCCTTATATAACAGTCTCCACAGTGTATCCCGGTGCCGGTCCAAAAGAAATTGAAACTCTTATCAGCAAAAGAATGGAAGAAGTTATTTCAACCGTAAGCCAGCTTGAAAGAGTAGAGTCATATTCACTTGATGGATTATCAATTATCATTATCGAATTTAAACTTGGTAAAGATGTAAACGTAGCAAACCAGGAAATAAAAGATAAGATTGATGAAATAAAGAATGATCTTCCTGAAGATGCTGAAGACCCGATAATACAAAAAGTTGACTTGCAGCAATTTCCCGTAATGGAAGTTATACTCAGCGGCGACCGCGATCCGAGAGAGTTGTTTGAAATAGCCGACAAAACTTTGAAAGACAGATTTTCACAAATCGAAGGTGTTGCTAAAGTTGACATCACCGGCGGACAGGAACGTGAGATAAGAGTCGTTCTGAACAATCGTATTGTTTATGAAAATAATATTTCACTTCCGCAGCTTTTGCAAATACTAAAAGCACATAACATGGATATTCCCGGCGGATACTTTAAACTCAATGACCAGGAATATACTGTTCGTCTTGATGGTGAATTCCCTGATATTGAAACAATGAAGGAATTACAGGTACCAACACCGTTTGGTCCCAAAAAATTAAGACAGTTCGCGAATGTGTATGATTCAGGAAAAGATATCCGTCAGCGCGCAGTTTATTTTGATAATAAAACAAAAGTAAGAGACGAAAACGTAGTTCGTCTTGGTATTGTAAAAAGTTCAGAAGGTAACGTAGTTAAAGTTGCTGATGTAGTCCGTAATTCTCTTCCTGAAATACAAGCTTCACTACCCGAGGGTTGTAATCTTGAAGTAGTAAACGATGAATCAGCATTTGTTAAAAGCAGTGTTGATGACACAATGAGCAACGTTTATCTTGGTGTTATCTTTACAGCAATAGTGCTTTTCTTCTTCCTTCATGAAATCAGATCAACTATCATTGTCGCGCTGTCAATGCCGACTTCAATCATATCAACATTCTTCCTGTTGAAAGCATGGGGATTAACACTGAACATGATGACGTTGATGGGACTTTCGGTTTCAGTCGGTGTGCTTGTTGCAAACTCCATAGTTGTAATAGAAAATATTTTCCGTTACAAACAGATGGGAAAGGACAATAAAGAATCCGCATACAAAGGAACCTCAGAAGTAACTGTCGCGGTACTTGCATCAACACTTACGAACCTTGTTGTGTTTTTGCCGATCGCAAACATGAGTTCATTAGTTGGTCAATGGCTTGTTGAACTTGCACTCGCGGCTGTGTTTGCCACAATCTTCTCATTGATAATGTCATTCACACTTACACCGATGCTAGCGTCAATCATTCTTCCGAAGGAAACAAAGAAGGGAAAATTTGCTTCTGCGATGGATAGAATGGAAGAAAAGATAACCAACATTTATCAAAGTGTGTTAAGAGTTACATTAAAATCGAAACCTATAAGCTGGGGATTAATCGGCGGCACATTTGTTCTTTTCATTTTTGTAATGATGGTGATCGGTCCCCGTGTTGGTTTTGAATTTATGCCTCCGTTTGATGACGGTAAAATCAGGATTGCAGTTGAACTGCCAGAAGGTTATAACCTTGATGAAACAGCACGTGTACTTAACGAGATTGAAAAAAGGATCAAACATCATCCTGAAGTAACGAACATGCTTACAAACTTAGGACAGATGGGCAACCTTGATATCGGTACAAACATGGCTGCGATGAACGTTCAGCTTGTTGATGTTAAAGATCGTGAAATCGGTTTGCAGGCTATGATTGCTGTATTCGTTAAAGAACTTGCTGATATACCGAATGCAAAAATCAAAATTGATCTTGCATCAGAAACCGGCGGACCTGGGGCTCCTGTTCAATTTAATTTACTCGGACAGGATCTTGAGAAACTTGAATCGATTAAAGATGAAATCATGGTAAAGTTAAAAGACATACCCGGACTTTTAAACTTCGACCAGAGCTCCCGTGCAGGTAAACCGGAAATAACGGTTTTTCCTAAACGTGAAAAACTTGCTGAAACAGGTTTAACCACAATGGACATTGCGCTTACACTTCGTTCATCTGTGGAAGGAATAATTTCATCAAAGTACCGGGAACTTGGAAATGAGTATGATATAACAGTTACATTAGATGACAAATCAGTTGATACACCTGAAAAGATCCGGAATATTCCTGTCATCTCACCTGTTGTCGGCGCTGTAAGATTATCTGAAGTTGCTGATATTAAATTCACAACCGGTTATACAAAAATACTTCACCGTGATAAGTTTACAACAATAGCTTTCACAGGTTCAAACGCTGCTGATGTTCCTCTTGGAAATATCACAACTGAAATAGACAAACGACTTGCTGAAATTGAACTGCCTTCAGGCTACCAGATTAAATGGGGCGGTAATGTAAAGATGATGAATGATATGGTGCAGGATATGGTATTCGCATTCTTTCTTGCATTCCTTTTAACCTATATGCTTCTGGCTGCAATACTTGAAAGTTTCTGGCAGCCTGTACTTATAATGTTAACTGTATTGCTTGGAATGATCGGTGTGATACTTTCATTATATATAACAGGTACTGCCTTCAGTATTACATCACTTATGGCAATAATTATGCTTATCGGTATTGTTGTAAACAATGCAATTCTTATGCTTGATTATGCAAACCAGCTAAGACGTGACCAGGGATATACACCGCATGATGCTTTACTTGAAGCTTGTCCGACAAAACTGAAACCGCAGATAATGTCAAGCGTTGCTATCATACTTGGTATGCTGCCGCTTGCTCTTGGTATTGGTGATGCAGGCAAGGAAATGAGAATTCCACTTGGTATTGTTGCAATTGGTGGTTTGATAGCATCAACTCTGCTTACACTTTTTGTTATACCTGCTTTGTATTATGTTACTTCAAAAGTCAAAATGAAAAATGAGATCGAACCCGTAACCGATTAAAATTTATTGTTGTTTCCGTTAAAACCCGTTCAATACTGAACGGGTTTTTATTTTTTGAGTGATTGAGTAATTGCCGTTTAGCAAATGAATTTGGACTTTTACGAAATATTCATTTAAGTTATAAGCGTTTGATACTCTCAAAATCCCGTCCGATCAAAATAAAATGATATACTCATTGTCTGAAAATCGGACAAAAATATTTCTGGTTATCAATTAGGAACATTGCATAGAACCAAAGCATCGATTCAAGGACTCAGGCTATATTATTTATGGTATGCTGATTGAGTTTAAATTTTACTGTTCGAAACGAAAGGAGAAATTTAAATGACTGATTTTGAATTAGAAGTAATGAACAACCTGAATATTGAAACAGTATCTAAATCAATAATCAGTGAAACATCAAAGTGGGGATTTAAACAATCTGATTATTTAAAGTTGATCAATGCTCTGATGGATTTATCGCTGAATAAATCTGAAAATGAAAAACACCTTTCAAAGGAAACTTCCACGAAATCAAAAACAAAATTAATTCTGCCCCTTTATACAGATAACACAATAATAAGATTATTTAATCGTGAAAAAGATCATAACGTAGTTAACGGCTGGCTTGATGAAGAGATGGGAAAATGGTTTTTAATTTCAAGGTCACACTCGACAGATAAATCATTTAATCAATTGCTTGAAGACGAAAGTAATATTTTCGGTCTTATTACTCTTAAAGATTCAACTCCGATTGGGCTTATGGCTTTTCTTGATTGGGATAAAACCCAGCATAAAGCTGAGATGAGAAAACTTATCGGTTCTGAAGAGTACAGGAAAAAGGGTTACGCAAAAGAAGCAACCCAATCATGGATTCAATATGGTGTTAACAATCTTGGATTAAAGAAAATTTATCTTCACACAATTGAAAATAACATCCGCAACGTAACACTCAACAAAGAACTTGGTTTCCAGATTGAAGGAATACTCCGCAAAGAGTGTAACATCAACAATGAATATTATGACCTGTTGCGTATGGCTTACATAGTTGATTGAGAATTAGCTCTTATCTCACATCAAATCGTAAGAATGAAAAGAATCCAGCAGCAAAAATCAGTATTGTAAATAGAGAGATAACAGACGAATCA
The DNA here is from genome assembly GCA_023453665.1 of Bacteroidota bacterium. Taxonomy (GTDB): domain Bacteria; phylum Bacteroidota; class Ignavibacteria; order Ignavibacteriales; family Ignavibacteriaceae. The sequence goes on from JAEXTA010000181.1 coordinate 21,436, forward strand.
ATCAACGCAGCCTGTGCAATTTCTGAACTGGTTTTTTGCGGCGCATTAAATCTTGGCAGTTCTGATAAATCTATTGCTCCTTTTTCTCTTCCGGTATCGATTTTAAATCCCGCTTCTGAATCAATCATTACTCTTATTCCACCATGTCCGCCTGATTCTTTCTGCTTTTTATCTTTAAATGTATTAAATGCTTCACGGTACTTGTTCATGGCATCTTCGTACCTGTCTTTTAAATAAATGTCCGATCCGGCAATGTTCATTGCAGCGAGATTAAAAGACGAAACAGGTGAAATTCTTGAAAGTGTAAATGCAAGTCGTTCATGTTCTATTTTTTTGTTGCGGAGATTTTCTGTTAAAAGTTTCTGATTGTCATCAATATCTTTCTCAACCTGTTTTCTTTCTTTATCCTCTTCTTCCATCCAGCCCCACATATTTTCGTCACGTGCTGATTCACGTTCTTCTTTAGAAAGATTTTCCATTCCTTCATTGCGATTCTTCCATCGCTCCTGTGAATCATCCATAAACTTTTGCCATCTCGCCTTTGAGTAACTTTCCTGTTGTCCTTGAATTTCTGCAGCCCCGGGAACGTTAATCATTTGTCCCGCAATTATTACTCCAGCTCTCGGAATAATAAAAACAAAACATATCCACGAAACCAAAGCAATCAAAAATGAAACTGAAGTTCGCTTTGTTAATGTTGAACAGAAAATTCCCCATCCCACGAAGAATGTAAAGTAAAGTAGTGTTAAACCGAAAAGAGAAATTAATTTTATCCAGTGTTCTTTGGTGAAAGGAACATTAAAAACAAGTATTAATAAAACCGATAATAATAATGGAATTAAAAGTGGAATAATAAGCCCAAGCCAGACACCCATGAATTTGCCGGTGATATAAGTTTTTTTTGACACTGAATTTGAAAAGATTAACTGAAGCGTTCCCTTTTCTGCTTCACCATTAATTGCATCATAAGTAAAAAGTATGATAAACAATGAAAGCACAATTGTAACAATAAAAGTAAAATCGATAAATTTAAAAACAGCATAGTAAGGTTCATCTGAATAAACGCTGTGAGTAAGCTTTATTCCCTTAAACGAATTAATTCCTGAATATCTTCCTATATCATCATTAACGCCGGAAACAAAAACCTGCATCGGATCCGGAACACGATGTACTTTGGATGAAAGCGACATCCAGTTTGACTGCTCGCGCATTTCCTGGTCAACTAATCTTTGAACAGTTTCATATTGTTTTACATTATCATTATAGTGTTTTATTCCAAGCAGAACACTCATTATTAACAATAATGTTGTAATTATAAATGTTGCTGTAAACTTTGGACTGAAGAGGATATTTTTTAATTCGTGATAGATTACATTTTTTAGCATAACAAACTCTTTAATTTCTGGTTAATGGTATTTATCTGACATCATATTTTCTGAATGAAACAAATGCGCCGGCAAAAAAGACAATGTTGAATAAAATTAGTATTCCTGAATCAATCATTACTGATGGTATTACTGAAGAGAGTGAAGGTTGAGAAAATTCAAACTCAGGAATTTCGTTTGTATTAATTGTTTCGGGTTTTTCTGCATCGTCTTCAATTCTTTGGAAACGAATCATTCCGCTGTTTCTCATTCCTGTTTTCTCAAACATAAAATCACCATACTTTACCTGATAATTGGTTAGTGATTTCAGATAATTATCTTCAAGTGATAATGATGTCCCGGCTAATGATGAAGCAGCAAACGTAAATGAAGATGCGGGTGATATCCTGGAAATCCCAAAACCTAAATTATTTCTTACTGCAAGTTTATTATTTCTTTCTTCATTTAAACGTGATGTTAGTTCTTTGATTTTATTTTCACGTGCGTCAGCTTTTTCCTGCATAAACTTATTGAACTGCTCCATCATCTTTTGCATATCATTGGTTGCTTCAGGCTTAAAATTATTTATTGAATTTCTGTCTTCACTCCATAACTGGGAAGTTAACTTTGCTTTTTTTGAATTGATCTCATCAATTCCCGGAACATCAACGAAGGCTCCTGCAGCCGCTACTGACAGTCTTGGAACGATCATCACTGCGAAAACCCAAATCACTAAAAGTGAAAGAAAAGATGTAGAAGATTTTTGTGTTGATGCGGAAATGAAAACCGACATTGAAAGAAAAACCCCTACATATAAAAATCCAGTAAGAATTATCAAACCAAGCTTTAACCATTCATCACCATTCATATTTATCCCGAACATTGGAAGTAACAGCCCTCCAATCAGAATAGGAATAAGTAACGGAACCGAAAGTGAGAGGAATGAACCGATAAGTTTACCTGATATATAAATATCCCGTGGAACCTGGTAAGCAAATGTAAGCCGTAATGTTCCTCTTTCTTTTTCACCATTGATTGAATCATATGCAAACAGAATAGCAAACAATGAAAGTATAATCTGAAAAATAAATTCAAGGTCAAGAAATCTGAAGACAGCATATATCGGGTCATCGCCAAAGATTGTGTCTTCAGGTTTAAGTTCGCCTCTTCCGTTTATTTCGGTGTTTCTGCCAATATCATTTGAGACTCCTGAAACCAGTGCTGCTAAGGGCTGAGGCGGAAGAAAAACACGAAAGTTATTTACCTGTGCCCAGTCAGTTAAGCCTTTTAGCTGATGAAGGTTTTCAACCTTTGCAGCGTCATAACGTATCTGTGCTATGTTGTGATTCTTAGCTCCCACATAAAATGAAAGCAATATCAAAAGCGAACAAATACCGAATGTGACTGCAAACTTTGTTGAAAGAATATTGTCTCGTATTTCTTTTTCAATAATTGTTTTAAGCATTTTTTTTCCTTTGAATTTCTTCTTCACTTTTAATTGGAATGATGACCAGCCATAAATTCCATATAAAGTTTTTCAAGATTCTCGCCTTCCAATTCTTTACTCTGTCTTTGCATAACAAGTTTACCGCGATTCATTATACCCACAGTATCAGCAATTTCTTTCGCTCGGAAGATGTCGTGCGTTGACATAAGAATTGCTTTACCTTCGCTCTTCAGAGAAAGCAACAAGTTTATAAATTCAAATCCGGCTTTAGGGTCCAAACCGGAAGTTGGTTCGTCAAGGATTATTGCATCGGCATCTTTTAAGATTGTAATTGCAATCCCGCATTTCTGTCTCATTCCTTTTGAATACTCTTTCAACTTTTTGTGATGAGCTTCTTCCTGCAATCCAACTCTGTTCAGGACTTTTTTATAATCATCATTTGTCAGATTTGCTTTACCACCGAGTTTCGCAAAGTAATCAAGATTCTGAATAGCTGTGAAGTTGTTGTACAACATCACATTCTCGGAGACAAACGCTACTTTTGCTTTTGCCTTCAAAGGTTCTTTATGAGTCGATATTCCGTTAATTTTTGCTTCGCCTGAAGTCGGTTCGATAAAATTCAGGAATAAATTTATTGTAGTAGTTTTACCGGCACCGTTACCGCCAAGCATCGTAAAAACTTCTCCGGGTTTAACCGCAAATGAAACATTATCAAGTGCTTTTACACCCTGTTCATATTGTTTTGTCAGGTTGACAGCTTCAAGTACCGGGTAATCTGTTTTATATTTTATTTCTTCCATAATTTTCCTTTTAAAAAGTGATTTTACTTTCGTGAAAGTTTGATGCCGAAAATGACAATGCCTGTTATGATTCCAAGAATTAGTAACACGACAAAAATTGTCCCTAGTACATTTGCTTCAGATTGAATTTCAATTGTAATTGTTTTGTCATCTGCTGTGACAGGTTGATTGTCAGATAGCGATGTTGTCCTGATCCTCATTTCATATCTTCCAACAGCAATATCATCAGGTGGAGTTACTTCGAGTTCTATTCTTTTTTCCTCACCAATCTCTAATGATTTTATAATTGCGGGCGAAACATTTTTTAACCAGTTAAGCGGCACGTCAAGTTTTACTTCAACATTATCTAATCTGCGGGTTCCTTCATTAACTAATTCAATTGAAGCAACTACTTTTTCATCCGATTTAACTGAATAAAATAATTGCGGAGCTTTTACAAGAAGTCTTCCCTTTCCGCGCGGAACGAGTTCTAACTTAACGTAGCCGACATTTAATTTTTCAATTTCTTCATGCGTCCATTGTTTTGAATGCAAACCTTTCAGTTCACCCGCTCTTTCATAGGGAATGACGAGCACATAAAATGAAATTGCTTTATCCATTTTAATTTCGTCTGAAGGTCTGTCGGGAAGAAAAATATCAAGAGCCGCAGAACGTGTGTTCACATTCTCCATAAACTTGAACTGACTTAATCTTGCTGAGCTTGACGGATCACGGAAATACCTGTTTATCTGTTGAGGAAGATTTACCACTTCAAGAGAAAATGTATTGCTCACCCCGCTGAATAATTCAAGTGTTAGATCATACGTTGCTGTTTTTCCAAGTTCACCTTCCTGCGAAAACTGCTGGGACTGAACGGCAACGATATTTTGCGATTGGTCTTTTTGAAGAAATATTTTCATAGAGCGTGAAGCACCGTTGCCGTAAATAATATTCACCATCACTGCATCAAGGTCCTGGAGCAATTTAAAATCAATTGTCTGCGGACTACCATACTTCAGTTCATTTATCTTTGCTTCGTAGGGCTGACTTATAATTGAATTTTCATTGTTGGAAATCGACACATAAACATTGTGGATCACATCCGGCTGTAGGGAGCGGAAAAGATTATCTTCAATATTGATAAGCTTTCTGAACTCTTCAGTATCACCCGATGTATTAGCGAGTTTAAGTCTGATATGTTTTACTCCATCTTTGGTCTGATATTTCACTGCTTGTTCAACCGAAACAAATTGTGCTTCAAACAATACTGCAAGAAGTGACTGCTGATAGTTAACCTCCGCATCTGAGAATACACCTTTTGCTCTATCATATTCTGTTTCAGAAATTAATTTTTTGTTATAGAGTTCTTTTGAACGGTCAAACTCTTTTCGAGCGACTTCAAATAATTCTTTTGCACGCTTTAGACCAAGCAGCCTGTATTTATCATCGCGCTGATTATAATTCACCTGGGCAATGTTTAATTCACTTAAGCCAAAGAAAAAAAGTAAAACTACAACAGCGATGAAGAATGATTGACGATAAGTGTTCATCTGATTAGTTGTTTCCCTTTTTGATTATAACATTTCCTTTGGGTTCAGGTTTTTTCACTGATATAGATTTTATTTTTCCACCTCCTGAAAATTTTAAATCGACTTTATCGCCGATCTTAATTTTTGCATAGCTCTCCGAAAATTCTTTGAGTGAACTAAAACTGCTGCCATTTAAAGAGATAATCTGATCGCCTTCTGTAAGATCGTGCTTCTTTAAAACCTCATCTGCGTTTTCCATCATATCAAGTATCTCAATTTTTTTATTTTTGAAACCGAGGATCATTCCAAGTTCCGGTAATGGTTTTATATCGCCGCCGTCACCTTTAACTATCATCTGTTTTATTTGAGGAAGATCCTTTTCATCAGCTTTTTTAAATGATGCTATAAGCATTTGTTCACCGCGCATAATTCCAAACTTCACATCTTCACCGGCTTTCAATCCATCATAAATAACTTTTGCCTCGTCTGTTGTCTTAACGCGTTTTCCATTCATCATAGAGATCATATCGTCTTTTTTCATATCTACATCAGCATAACCTTTTGGTCTTTGTTCCGGGGAAAGTACCATTTCAATTTTCAGTTTATCTTTTTCCTGCACTAACACAGCGCCTGTTTCCCTTACCATATACATTGGCTTATCAGATTTGAACTCAAATTTTTGCTGTGATAAAATTGTAGTATTCACTACCAAGAGGATGAATAGCAGAGAATTTATTTTAAGATATTGTTTTTTCACTTTAACCTCTGATTGATTTTATAAAATCTTTGGGTCAAAGATAAAATCACATCTGCGTTATAAATAGTTAATTACTGTTAGCAAGTGTTAAGAAATGTTAATGATGAGGAAAGTTTATTAATTCTGTATTATGTTTGCCCTATGAAACTAAAAGAACGTTCGCTCTGGATAATTACATCGCTTATTTCAGTCTCTGTCTTAGGACTCATTCTTATTCAACTGTATCTACTAAATATTGTCGTTGAACAGAAGGAAGAATCATTTAAACAGAACGTGATTAACACTTTAAAAAGTGTTTCTTCAAAGCTTGAAACAAAAGAGGCAAGAAATCTTGTTTTTAATTACGTATCAGACAACGAAAATAAAATAGATACTATACACACCAGGTATTTTTCAAAAAATTTACCAAAAGACAGTATTGCAGTACTTATGAAACCTGCTCAACTACCACTGCGGAAAGAAAAGTTGATGAGTAATGATAGTGCAGGTTATTTTGTAAGTGGAATTTTTGTACGTGATGATACGGTAATTCAAAGTAAAAGTTTCAGCAGATCATCCGCAAGTGATTCACAGTTTTTTAATTTTTCATTTTCAACTACTGATACAGGAAAAACAATTTATAAATACAGATACTCTGATGACAGTATAAAATTCTTTGTAGAATCGGAAGATGGGAAAGACCTTACAAAGGCTTTACAGAACATCAATAGGCAGCACAGGAAAATTTTTATTACTGAAATTGTTGATAAACTAACTATGATTGATCTAAAGCCTATTGATAAACGAGTAAGTTATGAGGAGATTGATTCACTGCTTACCGATGGGTTCAACACAGCGGGAATTGATATTGATTATGAGTTCGGTGTTTTGTCAGGTTTTGAAGATTCACTAAAATTATTTTTTAGCAAAAATAATTCAGATGAAATAAAAAACTCACCGTTTCGAACGGAATTATTTCAAGGTGATGTTTTTCCATTTAAGAATATTCTTGTTGTTGATTTCCCGGGAAGCAGATTTTACGTGTTAAGACAATCAGCACCATTGTTAATTCTATCTTTACTGTTTGTCGGACTTATTATCTGGTCGTTCATTTTTACAATAAAAACTATTTACCGGCAGAAAAGATTTTCTGCTTCCGTTGTAAGCTTTATAAATAATATGACCCATGAATTTAAAACACCTTTATCATCAATCTCACTTGCTGCTGAAGCAATAAGTAAACCGGAAGTTTCTGGCAGCATAGATAAACTGAACAGGTACAACCAGATTATTAAAGATGAAAATACACGAATGAAAAAGCAGGTTGAAAAAATACTTGAGATGTCTTTACTTGAGGAAGGTGATTACGAATTAAATCTTTCGAATGTTGATCTTCATGTTATTTTGCAACAGGCTATAACGAATGCTTCACTTCAGATCGAATCACAAAGTGGGAAAATCATTTCATCACTTAAAGCTGACAAACATTTTATACTTGGCGACGTTGTTCACATCTCAAATATCTTTCATAATGTGATTGATAACGCGATTAAGTATTCAAAAGATAAACCTGAGATCACAATCACTACATCATCTGATTCTGAATTTATACTTATAAGTATTTCCGATAACGGTATTGGAGTAAGTGAAGAAAATGTAAAAAGAATTTTCGAAAAGTATTTTCGAGTTCCGACAGGCAACATACATAATGTAAAAGGTTTCGGACTTGGATTGAGTTATGTTAAACTAATGGTTGAAGCACATAAAGGGGATGTAAGATTTTTCAGTAATCTTAGTACAGGTTCTACAGTTCAAATAAAATTACCTTTGATAAATGAATGACAATAAAAAAATATTAGTATTGGAAGATGACACAAATCTCGGATTTCTTCTGCGCGAGCATCTTGAAATGAATTCCTATTCGGTTAAGCTCTGTCGCAATGGTGAAGAGGGATTAACAGAATATAAACTTAGCAAATATGATCTTTGCCTGGTGGATGTTATGATGCCAAGGAAAGACGGTTTCACATTTGTAAAAGAATTGCGTGAAAGAGATTCTGAGATTCCTGTCATCTTTTTAACTGCAAAATCATTAAAGGAAGACAGGATTGAAGGCTTCAAAATCGGGTGTGATGATTACATAACAAAACCATTCAGTATGGAAGAATTGATACTTAGGATACAAGCAGTCTTGAGAAGAACGAAGCACTCGCAACTTGAAGAGATTACACAAACACTTTTCTCGATTGGTAAGTTTTCATTTGACTTCAATCTCCGCACTTTAACTATCGGGCAGAATAAAAATGAACTAACGTCAAAAGAAGCTGAGCTACTGCGGCTGTTGTGTGTTTATCAGAATAAAGTTCTTGAACGCGAAACCGCATTGAAAGTTGTCTGGGGTGATGATTCATATTTCAACTCACGAAGTATGGATGTGTTCATTTCAAAAATCCGTAAGTATCTGAAAGATGATCCATCAATAAACCTGATGAATATACATGGTAAGGGTTATAAGTTGATGGTGCAGTGAAAAATCCTTCACTCTTGACTATTCTTAATTGGAGGACTATATTTGGACTAAAAAAGGACCACTCATGAAACTAAGTGAATCCGTCAAATCAATAAGTTATTTAAAGGCAAATGCGGCAGAACTTATTAACGATATCAATAAACACCAAAAAACTTATGTCATAACTCAAAACGGTGAAGCAAAAGTAATTGTGCAGGATGTTAAAATTTTTGAAAAGACTCAGGAGACTTTAGCTTTTCTTAAATTAATGTCAATGACGTCAGAACAGGATCCAAATGCGACTGGAATAAAAGAGACATTTTCTGAACTTAGGCAGCGTTTAAACTTGAAATGAGGAAACACAAGGTTTTATTTGATACGCGTGCAAAATTAGACTTATTGGAAATTTTTCAATACGTACAAATAAACGATTCTGATGAAGCTGCCACTGGATTGTTATCAAAGATGGAACTGACATGTACTAGTTTAGAAAAAATCCCGACCAGGGGTCATATCCCTGAAGAATTAAGGGGAACCGGAATAAAAAAATATCTCGAAATTCATTTTAAACCTTATCGAATCATTTATGAGATTAAGAATAGTATTATCTACATACATTCTGTACTTGATGGCAGAAGAAATATTCAGGATATTTTAAGTGAGAGAATACTTAGATAAATTTCCGACTACTCATCCAAAACTTTCTCTTAGTATATCCGCATCTGATTGATTAATTTTCTCCTGCATTTTCATTCACACTTTCAGGAAAAGATTAATGCAGTCAAGAAGAGAATTCATCAAACTAAGCAGTGTTGTTGCCGGCGGTTTATCACTCACCGGCTTTAATCCTTCGTTTTCTTTTATAAGTAGAGATAATTTCAAATCAAACCGTCCGCATTTATCTGAACGCAAGTTTACGAGTGACGCTGTTGAATCAACAATTCAAAAAGTAAAAAAAGATATTGCCGATGATGAACTTGCCTGGCTGTTTGAAAATTGTTTCCCCAATACTCTCGACACAACCGTAAATTATAAAGAGGTGGATGGAAAGCCAGACACATTTGTCATCACGGGTGATATACACGCAATGTGGCTGCGTGATTCAACAGCGCAGGTATGGCCTTATCTCCCTTTGATCAACGAAGATGAGAAATTAAAAAAACTTATCGCGGGTGTAATCAACAGGCAGACAAAGTGTATTTTGATTGATCCGTATGCAAATGCTTTCAATGATGGTCCAACCGGAAGTGAATGGGAAAAAGACCACACAAAAATGAAACCGGAACTTCATGAAAGAAAATGGGAAATTGATTCGCTTTGTTATCCTATAAGACTCGCTTATAACTATTGGAAAACATCTAACGATACTTCCTGCTTTGATGAGAACTGGATAAATGCAATGAAGCTCGTGTATCAAACATTTGTTGAACAGCAAAGAAAGAATGAAAGAGGGCCCTATTCATTTATGCGGACAACTGCCTGGCAAACTGATACTGTTGCCGGAAGTGGTTATGGAAATCCAATTAAACCCGTCGGTCTAATCTGCTCAGTATTCAGACCATCAGATGATGCAACTACTTTTCTGTTTCTTGTTCCATCAAATCACTTTGCTGTTGTATCACTCAGACAATTATCAGAAATGTTTTTATCAGTAGTTGGAGATAAGGATTTTGCTGAGCAATGTTCAGTACTTTCTGATGAAGTTGAAAAAGCTTTAAACAAATTTGCTGTTGCTGATCATAATGAATTCGGAAAAGTTATTCCTTATGAAGTTGATGGTTTCGGCAATAAACTTTTTATGGATGATGCAAATATTCCGAGTCTTCTTTCACTTCCCTATCTCGGTTGTATGGAACAAAATGATTTAATCTACAGGAACACGCGAAGATTAATTTTAAGCGAAAGTAATCCATATTTCTTCAAAGGTAAAGCCGGAGAAGGAATCGGCGGACCCCATGCGGGAATAAATATGATCTGGCATCTGGGAATAATTATGAGAGCCTTAACAAGTAGTGATGAAATAGAAATAGCTTCTTGTTTAAAGATGTTGAAAAATACACATGCCGGAACAGGTTTTATGCATGAATCTTTTCATAAAGATGACTCTTCAAAGTTTACCCGCAAATGGTTTGCGTGGGCAAATACATTGTTTGGTGAACTGATACTAAAAATTCATAAAGAAAAACCACATCTGCTTGGTTAAAAGAGATTATAATGAAAATTTTATCTTTACTATTACTTGCATCGGCAATTGCTCTATCACAAACTGATAACATGTTAATGTATGTTGATCCATTTATCGGCACCGCTGAACATGGACATACGTTTCCCGGAGCTTGTGTGCCGTTTGGTATGGTTCAGTTAAGTCCTGATAATGGCACTCCCGGCTGGGATTGGTCATCCGGATACAATTATGCGGATAGTATGATTACAGGTTTCAGTCACACACATTTAAGCGGAACAGGTATCGGCGATTTGTATGACATTCAATTTATGCCCGGCACTAATAAAATTAATTCTGCTGAAGAACTTTCCGGTTCAAAATTATTCAGACAAAAATTTAATCATAAGAATGAATCTGCCTCTCCCGGTTATTATTCCGTAATTCTTGATGAAAGCAAAATTAAAGTCGAACTTACAACAACTACTCGAACAGGATTTCATCGTTACACATTTCCTGAAAGTGAAACTTCATCAATACTTCTCGACTTAAATTTTTCACTCAATTGGGACAGGAATGTTGAATCAAAACTTCAGATAGAAAATGATTCAAGAATTAGCGGATATCGATACTCAACCGGATGGGCAAAAGATCAACGTGTTTATTTTGTCGCAAAGTTTTCAAAACCGTTTGAAAAATATTTTGTCTATTCCGATTCATTAAGTGATGTTCAGAATAAAATATCGGTTGGCAAAAATGTTAAAGGACTTTTTTCTTATAAAACCACAGCGAATGAACAAATACTTTTAAAAATTTGTATTTCATATACAAGTATAGAAGGTGCAAGACAGAACCTTGATAATGAAAATCCTGTTTGGAATTTTGATGAAATAAAAAGTCAGGCGGAAAACCTCTGGCTGAAAGAGTTAAGCGAAATTAAAATTACTTCTGACAATGAAGAACAAAAGAAAATATTTTATACGGCTTTATATCATTCTTTTATCTCACCTTATGTTTACAGTGACGTTGATGGAAAATACAGAGGTGTAGACGGAAAAATCGGGATAACAAAATCATTCACACGATATTCGGTATTTTCTTTGTGGGATACATTCAGAGCGCTTCATCCTTTGTTTACATTAGTCCAACCGGGAAGAGTTAATGATTTGATTAATTCATTCCTTCTTCATTATAAAGAAACAGGGTTGCTACCTGTATGGGAATTAGTTGGCAATGAAACAAACACAATGATTGGTTATCACGCCATCCCAGTTATTGCTGATGCTATCCTTAAAGGCTTTGATGGTTTTGATATTGAACTCGCATACGATGCAATGAAAACTAGCGCAATGCAGGATAAATCAGATCTTAATTTTCTACGTGAGCTCGGTTACATTCCTGCTGATAAAGAAAATGAATCAGTTTCCAAAACACTTGAGTATGCTTATGATGATTATTGCATTGCAATGATTGCAAAACATCTTAATAAAAAAGATGATTATGAATATTTTATGGAGCGAGCTAACAACTATAAAAATCTTTTCAACTCTTCAATAGGATTTATGCAGGGCAGGAATGAAGATGGAACATGGAAATATCCTTTTGATCCGACATTCTCCAAACATACAGGACATGATTTCACGGAGGGAAATTCGTGGCAGTATTCCTGGTTCATTCCGCATGATGTTTCAGAATTAATAAAACTTATGGGCGGTAAGGAAAAGTTTAATCAAAAACTTGATTCACTGTTTATCGATCAAACCGGAATTACAGGTGATGAAGCATCTCCCGATATATCAGGCTTGATTGGACAGTACGCACACGGCAATGAACCGAGTCATCATATTGCATACCTGTATAATTATTCAGGTGAACCATGGAAATCGCAGCAAAAAGCAAATGAGATAATGAAAACTCTTTACAGTTCCACTACAAGCGGATTAAGCGGAAATGAAGACTGCGGACAAATGTCAGCATGGTATGTTTTTTCTGCTATGGGTTTTTATCCTGTTAATCCATCAGATGGAATTTATGTTTTTGGTTCTCCACTTTTTGATAAAACTGAAATACATTTTGATAACGGAAATATTTTTAAGATTATAGCAAAGAATATTTCGCCTGAAAATATTTATATCAACAAAGTCATACTTAATAAATCTGAATTGAACAGAAATTATATTTATCACAATGAAATCACTAATGACGGTGAACTTATTTTTGAGATGAGTTCAACACCAAATTATAACCGTGGAATTTCTCCTGAATCATTTCCACCATCAATGAGTAATTAAAGGAAGTACAATGAAACTATTTAATAAAAACCTCAGCCTAAGACTTATTATCAGCCTTTTCACAACATTCAATGTTTACACTCAGACAGAGAGCACAGAATTTTCCCGAGAGCAGAGAATAAAATTATCTGAGGATGTTAAAGCAGAATTCCTTCACGCCTGGAATGGTTACAAACAATATGCGTGGGGTTATGATGCCTTAAAACCTTTGTCAAATACATCTCACAACTGGTATGAAGAATCTTTGTTGATGACTCCTGTTGATGCATTCGATACAATGATTCTTATGGGATTGAGTGAGGAAGCAAACGAAACTAAGGAACTGATATTCAGTAAGCTTTCATTCGATAAAAACTTTTTTGTGCAGAATTTTGAAATCACAATCAGACTTCTTGGCGGATTACTTTCTGCTTACCAGTTAGATGGTGATGAAAGATTTTTAAAACTTGCTGAAGATTTGGGAAACAGACTGCTTCCTGTTTTTAATTCACCGACAGGAATGCCGTATGGAAGCGTCAATCTTGCAACAGGCGAAACACGCTGGCAGGTTAGTAACCCGGCTGAAATCGGAACATTGATGATTGAGTTCGGAACATTGAGCAAATTCACAGGCAATCCCGCTTTTTATGACAAAGCCAAAAAGGGAATGGTGGAAATGTACAACCGCCGTTCAAAAATTGGTTTGATTGGTACACAGATAGATGTTGAAAAAGGAGAATGGACGAATAAAGAAAGTCATATAAGCGGAATGATAGATTCATACTATGAATATCTTTACAAATGCTGGCTTCTTTTCGGTGACAAAGATTTTAAAGATATGTATGATGTAAGTATTGCAGCAGTTAATAAATATTTATCTGATACTACTGATACAGGATTATGGTACGGCACAAGCGATATGGAAACAGGTGAAAGAAAGTCCACACGTTTTGGTTCTCTTGATGCTTTCTTTCCTGCAGTGCTTGCAATCAGCGGAGACTTGAACAGAGCAGAGTGGCTTCAGGAGTCCTGTTTATCAATATGGAAATTGCATGATATAGAACCTGAAATGTTAAACTATAAAACTATGGAAGTTCTTCACCCGAATTATTATTTAAGACCTGAGATAACTGAATCAGCGTTTTATCTTTATCAATTAACAGGAAAAGAAAAATATCTGAGCATGGGAAAATATTTCTGGGAGAATCTTAAAAAATATTGCAGAACTGAAAGCGGTTATGCAGCACTGAAAAGCGTTATAACAAAAGAGAAGAACGATTCAATGGAAAGTTTTTTTCTTGCAGAAACTTTGAAATATTTCTACCTGCTATTTCATCCGGATAAAATTATTGATCTGAAAGAATATGTTTTTAATACGGAAGCACACCCGATAAAGGTATTTTCAAAATAATTTTTCAAATGGTAGCCGTAACTTTCTAACTGGCGTCTTTCGCAAGCTGAAGCTTGCGGCTACCTGACATCTTTTCTGATTCCTTATCTTATTCTTACTCCTAGAATCACCATCCGCCACCGCCTCCCCCGCCGCCGCCGCCGCCGGATGAACCACCGCTTCCTGAACTTGAACCGGGCGCAGTTGATGATGAAGAAACAGCACTTGAAAATGACCCGCTGAATGATGATGTAAAACTGCTGGCGCCGAATGTACTCCAGGCAGTTCCTGAATAAAATGAAGGTGAATATGATTTTCCATCTTCACGCACAGATGATAAAATAGATTCAAATTGTTCCGACCATTCCTGCTCAACTCCGAGTGCAAAAGCAAACGGTAAAAACTTTTCAAACAGTTCGGGTGTTTTATCTACGGGATGCATGAGATTTAGCCGATCTTTCTCAGCAATACCAAGATACATTTTGAAGCCTTCAATCTTGTCCATAAATGATCTGCCCAGCAGGGTCGGTGCTTTTAACAATTGGTAAAAGACAACGTTCATTGTTCCGATTAATGCAAGCAAAAGAAGAGTGATAATTGAACCTTCCATAGTCAGCATGATTAAACCAAATATTTCACCGCCAATAAATGGAAGAGAAAATAATGTTATAAAAACCGCACCGGCAATTGATGCTGCTTTTTTACGCCCTCTGCGAAAAACATCAACCCATGATTTGAAGACTGTAAAAAGAAGCACTATAACTCCAATGCTCCAGATAGAAAGCCAGATAAATAATCCTATCTCGGCTTCAGATGAAAAGGCGATTGTGGTAATATAAACTATCACCGATAATAAAATACCGATAAGAAAATATTTTCTGTTGGTGATGAAATATGTTTTTTCATAATCAGTTTTTAATGCTGATTTCAGCGCATCAATTCCCTTCTTTACCTGGCTGTGATTTACATTTTTCAGCAACAGTGATTTGTCTTTTTTCTGAAGCGATAATGATGTTAATACTTTTTTTTCTTCAGAAGAGAGCGCATCTGTTGATATTCCTGTTCCTATTAATTTATATGTATCATCATCTTCCTGTATGATCAGATGTTTTTTAACTGCGAGGTTCATTATCAACGCAGCAAAACATTTAGTATCAAATCCCATCTTCAAAAGATAACGGGCAGCAGCAGGAGTAATATTTCCAGGGGCTTCATACAGCGGAATGATTGTTTGCTTTTCAGGATCTCTTCCGTAACGGAACCAAAAGAAAATATAATAAAGGAAAAGTATCACTAATCCTGCAAAAGCAATGAATGAAGAACGGTTATCTTTAATAAAATAATTTATCCTTTGCGATGTATCAGGTTCCTTTACAAAACCTTTAGGGAATTCAACCACAACAGTTAAACCTTCCTGAACATTAAGCGGAGTTTTAGTGATAAATTCAACCGAAGCGTCAGGATTTATTTTAAACTTATAGTTACTTCCCTTTGAGCCGGACAATCCGGTAAAAGCAAACACTTTCAGATCATCTTTTGAAATGCCTTCCGGTAAAGTGATTCTTGCTGTTGCTTTTTGAATTTCAAATGCCCAGCCATTACCGGTAACATTCCAGTAAAGTTCATCGTGATCTTCAAAGAATCCAAGCTGTCTTGTTGTTTTGTACTTTATCGTATAAGTATAAAACCTGCGAGGAGTAAGAAATATATTTTCACTGCCGAGATAAACCCTTATTCCGTTTGAAATATTCTCATAATGGCTCGGTTCTGTATTTCCATCACGAAGTGTTTCAAGTAATTCAAACTCAACAATTATATTGTTACCATAATCATCTTCATACACTGTAGGAAAATCCCGGAATATTCCTCTTCTTATCTGCTGACCAAGAGAATAGACCTTTATGGTTTCTTCCACATTCATCGAACCATCGGCGTTTATTTTTATTTCACTGTGATATGATTCAATTCTTTCATAGTCCTGTGAAAATAATTCACCTGATAAAATAAAAACGATAAAATATAAAACAGGTACGAGGTGTTTCATATTTTCACCTGCGGTGACATTCTTTCCGAGGCAAGTTCTATTTCAAAATAATCTTCAACTTTATAATTAAATGTGTTGGCGATAAGATTACTGGGGAATGATTCAACCCTTATGTTATAGTCGCGAACTACACCATTATAATATCTCCGTGCGTATTGAAGCTGGTCTTCTGTATCGGCTAATTCCTTCTGGAGATCTAAAAAATTTGTACTGGCTTTAAGGTCAGGATATGCTTCAGCTATAATTAATAAATTTACTATTGCTTTTGTAAGATCATTTTCAGTGTGAGCTTTTTCTTTTATTTGTTCCTGAGAAGAGGCTTTACTTCTGAGTTCAGTTATTCTTTCGAATAAAGATTTCTCATAACCCGAATATCCTTTTACGGCATCAACAAGATTGGGTATTAAATCATTCCTTCTTTTGAGCTGAACATCTATTCCGCTCCATGCTTCGCGAATTAGATTTTTATCTTTAACAAACCTGTTATAAATAATAACAAACCAGAAAACAATTATTATGGCTATTGCGGAAATGACAAATGACAATTTATCCTCCGTTTATTTTATAGTTCTTATTCTTTTTCTTAATCTTACTCGTCTTTATAAATCCATTCTTTCTGTTTTTTTAATCTTTTATCGAGATTATACTTTTTGAAGAGTGAAATCATTTCTTCATCAGTCCGGTTTTTAATTACCAGCTCCGTTCGATTTGCGAGTTGAGTAGTGAGTAGTGTGACCACTGCTGCTGCTTCCGATAAATATTTTTTATTCACTTTATCAAAAGTATCTCCGGCTTCGTGATAATATTTGTACATCTCTTCATCAAGATGTGCCTGAAGTGAAACTGTAGGAACGCCTGCAAACATAAATGGCATGTGGTCGCTGTTTGTCCAGGGTGAATTAACGACACCTGCTTTCATATTAAAACCGATTAATCTTTCATTAAGTTCGGTGAGAAATGGAATAAGTTCATCAATACCCATTGCGTTAAAACCTGTCGGTGATCCTGTCATATCCATATTGATCATCGCTTTGATCTTATCACCTTTGTGCATCTCAACATATTTTTTAGACCCCCACAAACCAAGTTCTTCACCATTGAACCATACTAATTCTATTGTGTAATAATTTTCTTTACTGAAATTCTGAATCAGTCTGGCAATATCAAATAGTATTGCTGTTCCGATACCGTTATCGACTCCACCCTGACCCATATCCCACGAATCAAAATGTGCGCCGACTACAATTTTTTCTTCTGACTTTCCGGGAAACGTAACAACTGTATTTGCAGATTCCATCTCAATACAATATGATCTTGAGGTTACTTCAATCTCAACAGGAATATTTTTTTCAATTAATCTTTGAATCCATTTTCCTTCTTCAAAAGTAAGGCTGAACGCGGGAATTGCTGTAGGATTGCCAGTGAAGTTTCCTGTGCCTGCAAGATTCTGTGCGCCTGTTTTTGTATTGATAAACAATATAGCAATCGCGCCATGTTTAGCGGCTATATCTATTGCTTCATACCTGAGAAGAGCATCTTTCCCTTTTGGATTTTCCTGTGTAACTAAAACAATTTTTCCTGCAGCATTAATTACTGAGTAATCTTCATCAAAACCGTATTGAGCATAAACAACATTTGATTTTGTGGTTGCTAACGGATTAACATATCCGAGTGCAATAGCTTTTAATTTTTTTTCAACAGGTGATTTGAGAATTACCTCATCGTCTCCGCGAACCCAGCCGGGCACTTTGATCTTTTCCCGTTTTACATTAATTCCATGCTTCTGCAATTCTTCGGATAAAATATCCATAGCTTTAAGATTTCCCGGAGTACCCATTAATCTTCCGCCGGATTCGTCACACAGCCTTCCAAGAACTCTGTATGAATCATTATCAACAAAAGCAGAACCGATAATATTGTACCAGGTTTGTTTATGCTGCGCTGTTACAAGTGAATTGATGAATAATAAGATTATTAATAAAAAAGTCTGTTTCATATTTTTTCTCTGTTTAATTATTATCATCTCTTATGAAGTGAGGCATATCGAATGGAATCTCCAATGATAGCTCTACATAACCACTAAATTCACCATCCTCAAATACAGGTGATTGATAGATCAGTTTTTTAATTCCGTTTTTTTCTATTGTGTAAATGTTTATGATTTTTTTTTCATACATATCTTTGAGTTTGCTTTTGGAAGGTTCGGGATGGCAATCAAATACATTTGAACCAATGAGTGAATAACCTCCGTCAGCTTTAAATACAACAGAAGCTTTTTCATTCATAGATTTGATTATACCGTTTTTATCAGTTACGGTTATTGCACCCGGAAAGTTTTTCTGCCAGTTAGTTTTTTCATCCATAAAATTCCTTTAAACGAAATGTTACGGGTGAAATATATGAAATATCATTTAATGAGAATCATTTTCTTTGTTTCATTAAATGAGCCGGCTTGCAGTCTGTAATAATAGATACCTGATGCCAGATTCCTGATACCAGATGAAGAAATAAATTCAACTTCGTAAGTGCCGGGGAATTTTTCTTCATTAACTAAAGTAGCTATTTCATTTCCTAATATATCATAGACACGCAGAAGTACGCGTGCAGGGGATGCATAATATGCGTCCCCTACAGTGAATTTTATTTTAGTAGTTGGGTTGAATGGGTTCGGATAATTCTGTTCCAAACTGAAGTCAGTCAGAGTTGGATTCACTTCTTCGACATCTGTCGGGTTACCAATCATATTTTGATTTAACCAGTTAAATCTGTTTGTTAACCATTGTTTCAGATAGTTGATTTCATCATTATAAGTTTGCCCCACGTATGCATTCGGCCAAACATAAATACCAAGTATGGGCCAGTGTTCAAAGTTTCTGATTTGTGATTCATTAAGATACGTAACAAGCGAGTCCATGTAATGGAATACATGATTTGTATTAAACACTGTGTTCTTCAATTCATTCCATCGAGCATGCACTTTATCCGCAAACGGCTGATGATGAATTAATTTTCTCCACCAGAAAGGCATTACCCAGATTTCTTCATTGAGAAATTCATAATCAGTTTCAAATGTTTGAAACATATAACCTGAAGTAACTGCTACATCATAATAATCACCATTGCCCATTGAAATATTATAATCCCAAACCGGACCCATAAACATTTTTGGATTTCTGCTCTCGCGGTCTTTATACATAAACGCGCTCAGCCTGTATGAATCAACATTCTTTAATGTTTCATTACAAATGAAGTAGTCAACATAAGAATCGACATCAATAAAATGTTGATACCCGAGCAATGTATCGGCAAAATTTGCTCCATACATAGCCGCTTCAAAGTCAAAGATAAAATCTTTTATATAATTTTTTTGAACTGTAGTAATATCTTCAGGTTTAGGATAATGATATTGATATTCGATTCTTTGCCATGCATTGTTATGCGGTGGAATAGGTGAAGTCCATCCGTCATTACCTTCACCATCGGGTTTGTCAATTTTAATTATGTAACCGCCCGTCAGAGCATCGCCCGTTGAATCGGCCGGTTCAAGTTTTTTTATATTAACCCGATTCGGGTCGCGTTTTATTTTTTCAAACAGAACATAAACTCCAATGTACTGGTTATTTAAAACTACTTCACAAAATTTTGAACGGCTTGCGTACCTGCCCATTTCATTCATCAACTTGTAAGCAATGACATCTCGCAATAATGATTTATCATTATAAGGTGCGTATAAAACCCAGTCACTTTCTTCAGGAAAACCAATCAGTGATACTTTTAAATCTTCTCCGAGTGAATCGCGTGTTTCAACCGCGTATTGTTTTTTGGGAAACATCTGTGAGCTTGAACCGCGGATTTCTATACCGATCTTTCCATTATAATTATTGAGGGGATCTGTTAAATAATTTCTTACACCTTCACCGTTATAAATGATTCCCATATCAGCAGTAATTTTGTGGTCATCCGGAATTGTCTGACCATTTGTATTTATAACTATAATTGGAAGATTGGATGAAGTGAATACAAGGTCAGTAGATTCGTTAATTTTTATTTGAGTAGGATGGGTTAAACATTCCTGTCCAAAAGAAAGCTGCGGATTACTAAACAACAGAATAAAAACGAAAGCAACTTCAACCTTTTTCATAAAAATCTTTATTGTTCTTTCTTAAAATAACTTATTTCAAAAGAATAAACTTCTTTGTCTGTGAAAATGATCCTGCATTCAAACGGTAAAAATAAATACCACTTGATAACCCGAGAGACTGTGTATCAAACAATACTTCATATATTCCGGGTGATTGCTCATCGCTTACTAACGTCGTGATCTCTTTACCAAGAATATCGTAAACACGTAATGTTACATGCACTGGAGATGCATAATATGCGTCCGCTACAGCATAACGGATATGCGTGATCGGATTAAATGGATTCGGATAATTTTGTTCAAGCGAAAATTCTACAGGAAGAATTTCTTCTTCATCATCAACCGAAGTAAAATTATCATTTACTGCACCGGGCGTTCCATGCCCGATTGATGCATCCCAGCTTTCTGCTAATGAATTGTCGAGTGAAGGGTTTCTCAAAGATAATGTTGGTCCATTGCCGTCAGCTTGTGTAGGCCAGGGCTGCTGATCGTCATAAGTTAATGAGTCAATTATATTCATGTTGTTATCATACAAACGAAGTTTTTCCCCGCCTCCGCTTAAGCCAAAGCCAACGTTACCGATATAGTTTGTAACATTTGGGAAAAGCGGTTTGAATAATGCCGTATCGTAAACTAACACAATATATTCACCTGCATTTAACATCGTTCCCGATGGTATTACAAAGTTGTGAATGTCTTCTTCGTCTTTAAATATCCAGTTGGAAAGGTCAATCGTTGAATCGGTATTGTTATACAGTTCTAACCAATCTTCAGGATTGAATGTCGATGACGAATTATAGTTGATTTCATTGATAACAATTCCGGGCAATGCTGAATTGTCTGTCTCA
This sequence comes from Bacteroidota bacterium, assembly GCA_023453665.1. Classification (GTDB taxonomy): domain Bacteria; phylum Bacteroidota; class Ignavibacteria; order Ignavibacteriales; family Ignavibacteriaceae. Next base: position 42,654 of record JAEXTA010000181.1, read on the forward strand.
AATACCGGACTGATTGATATCCAACTTGTCACTGAAATTGTAAGTGTGTCATTTGTTGAAGTTAAATTCCCTTCCCATCTGATGAAGCGATAACCCTGTTTTGGCCTGGCAATAATTTTTATTGGAACATTCGAAAAAAACTGACCTGACCAGGAAGGTAAAGATGTTTCTATAGAATTAATTTTTACTCTGCCCATAGTTGTGTCAATATCAGAAATTGTTAAAAGATTTACCGTCCCCGCATTAAAGAACTGTGTGAAGTGTAATCTCGAATAAGCGATCCTGTTATTTGCAAACTGTATCATTCTTTGAACTTCGTTTGACCAGTCTGCCATTTCATTCCACCTGCTGTGATGTCTAGGAATTTCCGATTCAATAACGGACTTCATACTATTAATTTTTGATACGACTACCGATGATCTGAACACTGTATTTGCCATATCACAGAAATAATTTATAAAATCATTTTTGAAAGAATTATTCTCAAGAAGTTTCCTGAATAAAAATGTTGACCATGGTGGATTCGGCCAGTTTGGTCCGTTGGTCGCAGTGGCGAATATCAGCATATTAAGCGTATGTGCCTGCTGTTCATATAAACCAAATCCAAAGTCTGTATCAAATAATATCCATCGCCATTTACCGTTTGCAGTTTTAGGCCGCCAGAATTTTATATTACTCCCGGGCCAATCCTGGTTAGCAACATAAAGTTGTGTATTCATGTATTTTATAAAATTCTCAACATCCATTTGAGTTTTTATATACTCATAATTTTGCTGGACTGAAGGACTGTTGTTTTCAATAAACTCCAACAGTGCATTATAGTGCGTGTTATCACCTTCAACTACAGCCCCTTCATATTCAAGTATATCAACATTATCGGGATCAACATTGTGATGTGATGCAAGAAAATGTTCATTAACTTTTTCACGTATGTTATGTATTCCCCAGTATTCACCATTAATAAAAACGATTGCCGGACGGTAAGCTTGTTTATCAATATCTAACTCATCAACAAGTCCTGTGATCATTCCGTCTCTGAACATTGTTGACTGCCAATCATTACCAGAGTTACGAAGTACAAATGATTCAAATTCGTATACAGGTAATTCAGGAAAAAACTGATATTCGATAGTGCCTGCGCCATATTTACTGCGTGCAAATATTGCAAGTGATTTTTGTGGATGTCCGCGGCTCCAGCCTCCAAATATTTTAACACCAGCATCTATACTGAATGCCTGTGATCCATCGGTCTCATACAGTTCAATGTGTACAGGCTTTTCAATATCTTTCCAGAAGTTTGCACCGAAATACGGATACTCAGTTTCAGCGCTGTCACCCATTGTATAAATGCCAACTTCTTCATCAAAGAAATTATCCGGATCAGTTGATATTGAAACAACAGTAAGATTCGATTGAACATTTATGAAATATGTATTTGTAATTGTTCTTCCGGGAATCATCCCTGTTCCAAATTCTTTTGCTCTTAAAACTTTTGTTGATGTTATCTGAACGGGTGATGTGTAAAGTGTTGAGTTTTCATCCGGTTCACTTCCATCCAATGTATAATAAATCTGTTCACCATTTACACCGGGTGTCAGATTGATTGTAACTACCGATTGAAAAAATCCTCCGCTTAAAGAAAACACAGGTTCGCCTGAAGTTCCATTATAACCTGTTGTTGTGTTGCTTACACCTGGAGTTGGTTCTGCAAATAAAACAAAATTGGAACTGCCATCCGGTTTTCTGCCGTAAGATATATCAGTTTGTAAAGAGCCGAACTGCACATTATCAATCGTTGTCATTGAAGGTGACGTGATCACAATATTTTCGCCTTCGCCGCTTAGTTTAAAGTTTGTGTGAATATAACTTTGCAGAAGGTCTAACAAAGGATTTGCACCGTTAGGATTCGCAGGAACATTTTTAAGTCCCAAAGTCAGGAATGGGATACATGTAAGGTCTGAAGATGAAGTTCCAAAGTTATGTACCTGAATTGCAAGTACATTATTACCTTGCTGAAGAAATGAATTTATATTTTCAATTTCAAAACCCCCCGGTCGTTCACCCTGGTAGATTAAAGCTTCACTTGCTGAATCAGCAGAAACATTATATGCAGGCGGTATGTTTATCGTTCCTATATTAGCACGAGCTATTTCAATACCATTAAGATAAGCCACGAATGCATCGTCATAATCAACGTGTAAAACGGCTTTAATGACCTCAGATATATCTGAAACATTAAAAATTTTCCTGATATAAAAAGTATTAATGGCAGGCAGTATAGTTGAATCATCTCCATCACCATAACCAAAACCACTTGGTCCTGATGACCATGACTGATCATTATAATTTAGCGTTTTCCATTCAACTGGTGGTTCACTTGTTCCAAACCTGTATTTCCATGTATCGCCCCAATCAATTATTGTTTCCCAGTGTCGTACAAATTCCGTTCGGTTTTTATCGCTGGCAAAAATAAGCAGGTGATCATCTGCCGGAAGTATTAACTGCGGCAGAACAAATTTAAATGGATCGTTAGGATCATCTGAAATTCCATATCCGGTAATATCAATTGGTGTGGATTGTGTGTTGGATAATTCAATCCAATCAGAATAATCCCCATCTTCATCTGTTATGACAGAAGCGTTAGAAGGCATCAGCTCGTTTATTACTATTTGCTGTGCATTTAGATGAATTGAATAGAACAGTAAGAATAATATAAATTTAATCCCGTCTCTCATCGAATCCCCTTTTCTAAAAATATTCTTCGTCAAAGAAGAGATTAACCTGGTTAACCCCTTTTACATTCTTCAGGTCCCTGATAAACTCAGTTGTGAACTTTACATCTTTAAGATTAACGTGATACGACAACTCGAGTACATCACCCGACCCCATAGTTTTTGTGTTTATCAGTTTTGTACTCTTACAAAACTTTTCAAACACAGGAAGAAATTCAGCTTCATCAGTTCCGCCATTTACAAGGTAACTGAATTGAAGAAGAAAATCTTTTTTTGTCGGACTTGCGGCATTCGTCTTATTCAGAATATATAAAATTCCACCGACCGCGATTGTACCCGTAAATGCAAGTGCATGAAGCCCTACACCGGCAGCCATTCCTATTGCTAATGAAAAGAAAATAAAAATTATATCCTGTGTTTCTTTTATTGCTGTCCTGAAACGAATGATTGACATTGCCCCGACAAGTCCAAACGCACGCGCAAGATTATTACCGATCACCATAATAACAAGAGCGGTTATCATTGCAAGTATAATGAGTGAATTGATAAAAGAGTATGAATAACCAGGACCACGGTAAGTTAGTCTGTAGAAAAATGAAATCAGAAGTCCGCACAAAAATGCAACTACGAGATTTTGAAGAACTTCGCCGATAGTAATTGATACATTTAATATATTTTGAAAATCATCCAGCATTTTTAACGAAGTCTTTCCTGTAATTTGAACTTAAATTCATGTTAAAGCCTGAAAGCAATAATTTTTTGTTGTCTATAAATAATTTTATTTCAGAATGGTTTTCTGAACAGATAGTGTATTTTGAAACGGCTCTTCTTTGAAAACCGAATCCGCCGAGTATATTCTGAAACCAGTGTGGAAATCCTTCATAGAATTTTACTTCGAGAATAAAATATCCATGCATCGCCGGTTTTAGTGACACGTCATTGTAAATGTCATTTATTGAAGGGAACGGAAACGAGCGTAAGTTTTTATCAAAAGTTACTCTAAGTGTGCTGTCAAACTTTGAAAAAAAAGCTTCTCTTTCATAAACGACCAGCACAACAGGTATTGAGCTTCTGTTCCTGAAATGGAAAAAAAATTTTGAAGCGTCATCTTCTGTATTTATGTAACCTCTTTTCTTGAGCAGGTGATTTTTATAATCAATATTTGTCAGAGCATCTTCAAGATTAAGAAAAAGAAGCGGCGCACGGTTTTTTGAAATATGATTTTCATACTTCCGTTTTACTTCAAGAAAAACGAGATTGTCCGGCTTCAATTCATTATAAGTACGGATCCTGATCTTCTTCCTGATCTTTAATCCTTCAATCTTATCCCTGTAGTCAACAAGTTTTGGTGTGTCATAATAGATGCTTCTTACAGTGTATTCCTGTCTTGTTCTTTCTTCAGCATATTCATCAACCCGAAAAAAAGGAGAAATTGCATAACGCAATTCTTCCAGTTTATTAAGCGGAACAAGATATTTATATTCATATCGCATTGGTTTCATGTCAGTTCACCAATCTTTCCCAGACAATCTTTAGATATTCGTACGCTGAAAAACTTCCGAGATTAAGGTAACAATCAACCATCATACCCGGCATAAGATTCTGAAGGTCTCCGCTTAATTTTGTTGAACCAACTATTACTTGCGTACCGTTCAGCAGTCGAGCTTTATTATCTATCGAAATAAGTTGAGCAGATATTTCCTGTCTTTTATTGTTGATATAAACATCAACGTTAAGCGGCAGACTGATATATTTTTTTTCGAGAATATTAACCGGGATAATAATTACAAAATCAGAGACATCATTTAAAACAAGAAGTGTATCATTGTTAGTCTGCCTGTCGATTGTTCCGCTGATCGGGGAGATTAATGTTAAACCACTGTAACGTTTTTCAAGTACTGATAATTCTTTTTCAAGATTTGTAATCTGTGCATTAAAATAATTTATCATCTCAGGTTTTTCACCAGTTTCAACTGATTCAAGTGCAGCTTTGCTTATGGCAATATTAATTTCGTTTAATTCAGCGGTACCTTGTGCTATTTCATATTCTTCCTGGGAAACCAGTCCTCGTTCAAATAATGACTTTAACCTGTTCAGGATTTTTTTATGCTCTTCAGCCTGTTGTAAAGCATAGTTAAGCCGTTCCTGTTCCTGCTTAATAAGCGATTCTTTTTCACCTGAAAGATTAACGTTTAGTGTTGATCTTGTTAATGCTATATCGTTTTTAAGATCAATCATTTCTCTTTCAAGTTCACTTGAATAAACTGTTCCAACTGTATCACCCCTGCTAACAAAAACCCCGGCTTTTATCCCTTGTGAAAAACTGAATTGTACAACGTCACCTCTTACAAACTGAGCAACCGAGTATGAAGTATTTATACCCGAAAGATGATCGGTAAGCACTGATGTGATTGCAGCGTCTGTACCTTTGTATATTGTCCATTCTTTTGACGGCTGTACCTGTCCCTGACTGTGTATTTTGTATTCAAACTTAAATGGAAGAACAAACACAAGCAGGATAAGGATAATTATTATTAAAAAGATTACAAGTGGTTTTTTTGAATTGAGAGTTAACATTGATCAATAGATTTCACTGCAGTTAAGAATTCCCCTGCTTAGTTCTGCATTACTAATCAGAATTTTTATAATAATATTTATGTCAAACATAATTAACATATTAGACGATATTAAGTCCTCTTACCTTCCATTGTAAAGAGGAAACAATTTTTAACTAACATATATCAATATTCGTTCAACAAAAAAGGAAGACAGCCGGCTCGGGCTGTCTTCCCTAACTCATTTTTCACGTACAAAATTCGGACAATTTATCGTCTATATCAACTTAAATTCGGATGACATTTCAGCAATTGTGATTTTAAAGTCTCCTGTTTCGGTGATCCGTTTATTATCTCTCCCGATAAAAGACAAATGTTCCGGTTTGATAGTAAATTCAACTACCTTACTTTCACCCGGTTCAAGATAAATTTTTTCAAAACCTTTTAATTGTTTTACCGGTCTTGACACTGAACCAACCATATCAGTGAGATAAAGCTGTACAACTTCTTTACCTGAACGTTTACCGGTATTCGTCACTTTTATTTTTACTTTTAAGCTCTCACCTTTTTTTATAGAACTTTTATCAAGTGACAGATCAGAGTATGAAAATGATGTATAACTTAACCCGTAACCGAAACTCCATTGCGGGTTAAAAACATTTGCATCAAAAACTTCGAGTGGTTTGTAATCGTACGGAGTGTAAGCATTCGGAAATCGGGGATATGTAACCGGTAGTTTTGCACTTGGATTTTCATCACCAAAAATTAAATCAGCAATTGCGGAACCGCCTTCCATCCCGGGAAGGAATCCAACCAGCACAGCTTTAGTTCCATCAACAATTGAATTGATAAGCCGCGGCCTTCCCTGAAGCATAACAACTACAACCGGTTTTCCTGTTTTTATTAATGCCTCAGCAAGATTTAATTGTGCTTTATCAAGTGTAAGGTCATTTATGTTGCCGGGAGTTTCACAATATGCCGGTTCGCCAAGACATAAAATTATTGCATCAATATTTTTTGCTGCATCAACTGCAGCTTTGATATTTTTTTCTTCCGTGAATGTTGAACCTTCAACATAAACAACATTGTCATTGCCTATTTCTTCTCTGAGAGCTTCAACAACTGTAAACTTCTCCTGCGGATAAAGTGATTCTTCATTACCCTGCCAGGTAATTGTCCATCCGCCATTCATTACTGAAAGCATGTTTGCCGTTGGTCCGGTAACCAAAACTTTTTTATTTTTTTGAAGCGGCAGAAAATCATTTTCATTTTTAACAAGAGTTATGGATTCAGCTGCAGCCTGGAGATTTATCTTTCTGAATTCATCAACAGGTAATTTATCTTTCATCGTTTTGTCAGGATATGGATTTTCAAACAATCCAAGCTGCATCTTTACTTTTAGAATCCTGCTTACTGCTTCATCAATACGTTTCATCGGCACAGCACCTTCTTTAACAAGTTCAAGAAGATGTTCATAGAAACTAAAATTATACGGAACCATACTCATATCAACTCCAGCCAAAACAGCCATACGCACAGCATCTTTTGGAGAGTAAGCAACTTTATCTCTTGTATATAAACGAACTATATCTTCCCAGTCGGAAACAACAAAACCATCAAACTTAAGTTCACCTCTTAAAATTTCTGTTAACAGGTGATAATCAGAATGAACGGGAATTCCATCAACTTCACCTGAGTTTACCATAATTGTCGGCGAACCAGCTTTTATTCCTTCTTCAAATGTTGGAAGAAAATATTCCCTTAACATTCTTTCAGAGATCCAGGCGGGGGTTCTGTCTTTTCCGTTTATCGGAAATCCATAACCGACATAATGTTTTAAACAAGTTGCAACTTTATCTGCAGCGCCGTAATTGTTTCCTTGAGCGCCTTCGATATAACTTCTGCCGATCTCTGAAGCGAGATAAACATCTTCACCAAAAGTTTCCCATAGCCGTGGCCACAAAGGTTGTCTTCCAATATCCATAACAGGATAAAAGTTCCAGGGAATTCCTGATGCTCTAACTTCAAGTGATGTTATCTCACCGGATTTTTTCATCAACTCACGGTTGAATGATGCTGCCATATTAATTGCCTGCGGAAAAAGTGTTGCATCTTTTGTGTAGGTAGCGCCGTGGATTGCATCTATTCCGTACATAACCGGAATTTTTAAGCGTGTGTTTTTTGTTGCGATATCCTGAATTTTAGTAATTACTTCGTGCCAATAATTATAAGAATGAGCTTTGTCATAAACATTAAGTATAGAACCGACATGATATTTTGTAATTGCTTCTTCAAGTTTTGCAAGATCGAGTTCATGTTCGGTACTTTTAGTTCCCTGTGTTTTTGAAACAGTTTGAATTGTGACCTGTGTCATCTGACCAACTTTTTCTTCGAGGGTCATTTTTGATAAGAGGTCTTTCACTTTTTTGTCAGTCATTTGTTTATCACTTTGTTGAGGATCTATTTTCCATCCCATAGAAAATGAAACAATAAAAAGAACCACAAACAGTAAACGAAATATTTTCATGATTTTCCTGTGATGATTTATCAGTTATAAAATTTAATTAAGAAGAATTAGTTTTTTTGTCTGAGAAATTTCTCTGCCTGTGAAATAATAAAAATATACTCCGGAGCTTACATGTTGATTTGTATCTGAAATGCCATTCCATATAAAGTGATTTTCACCTGATGTAATTGTCCCGATATTTTCCGAATAAACTTTTTTACCAAGTACATCAATTATATTAAATGTTAATTCATCAGTGTGCGGAAGGTAATATTTAATTATTGTTGTACCGTTAAACGGGTTAGGAAAATTTTGTTCAACTTTAAACTGGTTTGGAATAAGATTAATCTCTTCATTCAAACCTGTTGAAATACTTTCTATAACAATTCCACTCAGAAGAGGATTGTCAACTTCAGCGGCAAAAAATATTTCAATCTCTTCATCATTAACTGTCACCGGATCGATTATTAATTCATAGGCAGCATTTCTGCCGGCCAATTGAAATAAGTCAACATTATCTGCAACCAAAAGACTTTCGATGTAAATATCAAAAATTCTTTTTGCCGGTTCGTTAAAGTATGTTTCAGCCATCATTAATTTTACTTTATGTGTTCCATTTGGAACTCTTACTTTATATGTAACCAGGCCGTACCTGTCTGTGTTATAAATAACATCTTCATCTGTTCCGCTTATTGAAGCTGTGTTTGTTGCACCGGTTCCGTCAAGATACCCATACTCCCTGCTTTCATTAAACTCCTGGTCTGCAAGATAACCTGATGCAGAACTTCCGCCGACATTAATTTTAATTGGTGATGAAAGTGGTAATGGTTGAATAAGAACCTTTGCCATAGGCTGCATTGTATTGGGCTGAGGAGCTCTGTCCTTTATCCCTGTTACAATACAATTATAAGTTGTTTGGGGATCTATTCCTGAAGTGATCAGTTCAACTGTTTTAAGATTTTCAAGCAGTGTTGCTGACAGAATTGTTATGCCGGGTAAAATGTAATTCGAAATATTCTCCGCAGAAGAGTTTTCAAGTTCTTCAGTAAATAAAATTTTTACTTTATTTCCTGATGCTCTTGCCCATAAAAACTTTGGAGGATTAACATCAACAAAACCGGTGTTAGTATTGTTGGTTAAACACAATATCATTTTTCCATCCTGGAATACAATATTGGCAGGAAGAAAATCACACTGGTTACCATTAAATGTATGAGTTGCTTTATCCCATCGTGCCTGATCCCATGAATCGAAATTATCTGTCCACTGATGAGTAAAATTATTATCTGTTCCATAGTTGCCGGAACCGGGTGTATATGAGTAGTAGCTTGCCCAGTCATAGTATGCAAAAGCAGGAAGTACATCAGGGTTCCATTTGCCAACCCAGTTTTCATAAATTGGATTCCACACATTCATCATTATTTTTTGCGGAAGGTTAAGACCTTCGATATGCGAACCGGTTTGCCTGTGTACTTCAACACCATCAATAAACCATGCAACGTAAGTTGGCGTCCATTCAAAAGCATAGGTATGATAATCAAGATGAGGATTAAAATTAACAAACTGATGACGGACGTGATTCACCTGTCCGCGTGTTATAGGGTTAAGCTGAACATCATTCTCATATCTACCTAAGATTTCAAAATCAATTTCATTCCAGTCGTTAACATTTTTCTGTTCGTGATATGTGAAGAATGTTGCGAGTATGCCTTCTTTATTAATTGATTTATAGTTAGCCTCAAATCTTCCGTAGGTGTAAGCGGTTTTAGTTCTGTATTCAGCACCTTTATAATCTTTAGCTGGTAATTGTGAAAAAAGGCAGGTGATGAAAATAAATATGATTGGTATTTCTTTTTTCATTCTATCCTTATGTTTAGTTGTTGGTGTTTTAGTTTAAGCCGATCAAAACCTGCCGCCGTACAGTCAGGATTTTGTACAGCAGACAGATTTCAATCGTCATTCATTAACAACAGTATTAGAAGGAAATTCCTACAGTGAATTTTTGAATATCACTTAGTCTTCCGAAATCCTGGTAAGCATAGTCAAGTTTAAGAGCTATGTTGCCAAGAAAAATTTGCTTTAAACCAAACCCAAGGGTAAATGTTTCTTCAGAGTCTTCAAGGAATAAAGATTTGTAACCGCCTCGGAAAGCTATAAAATCTTTATATACATATTCCGCACCGATATTTACACTTTCATAGTTGTCATTTGGATGTGCTGCATCAACGGCAACTGTTACTCTGTGCTCATCTGTAAAAACCGGATTGTAAGCAACACCAACACGGAAATTTAGAGGAAGTGCCCACTGACCAGTTTCCAGGTATGCGGGTATTTTTCCGTTATTTCCGGTGCTTTGCAGATCAAGATCGTGCAGAATAAGGTTTGAATTACCCAGAAGCTGCATCTTTGTTCCGAAGTTTGCAATTGACATTGCTAGTATCATTCCATCAAAAGGAGTTTTATACTGTACGCCAAGATCCATTGCAAATGCAGTCGCACTCATCTTCCAAATACTCTGATGAATGAACTTCGGGTTAAATCCTATTGAAAAATTATCTGTAAGATTTATTGCGTACGCAATACTGAAAGCCGCATCAGTTGCCGAAAAAGTTTCACCGGTTCCGTTTGGTTCATCAATAGTGGTTACTTTCATTTCACCAATATCTGACGTGGTAAAACTTAGTCCAATTGTTCCCATATCACCAAGACTGTAAGTAGCAGCTATAAAATTATATTTGATATCAGCTATCCAATTTGTGTGATCAAACATTACATTAACTCCGGGAAGTTTTGCAATTCCTGAAGGATTCCAGTATAGCGCACTGGCGTCATCCGAAACACCAACAAAGGCGCTTCCCATAGAAATTGCTCTTGCGCTTTGTCCTATACTAAGAAACGGCGCCGCTGTTGTTCCTTTCTTTGAAACATTGGTTACAAACTGCGGCAGAATAACCGGACTGATGAGGAGTAAAGTGACAACAGTAAATATTAATTTTCTTTTCATTTTATTCATCTCCTCTATTTGATTACCGCAAATTTGCCAATATGTTCACCAACACCAGGTGCGTCAACGTGATAGATGTACACACCATACGCTATATCCATTCCGTCTTCGGTAACAAGATTCCAGGATAAAGAACCATCATCCATAGGTGAATCTTTTTCCAGGGTTTTTACAAGGGCTCCTGTAACAGTATAGATTCTTACAACACATTTTGCAGGCAGATTTATGAAATCAATTTTTCGTTCGCCTCTTCCAGTCGAGTTAAGGTTTCGCCGTTCCCAGCTTGCCGCACCAAGATATGGATTTGGAACTACTCCGATTTTTCCAAGCTGGTTATTTGCAGAGTTAGGATCAAAGCTTACAGGTTTGGTTGAAAAACTGAAATAATCATCTGTATTAAATTGTTTACTTGTTGTTATAAGAAACTTATCGCCATTAACCGGTGGCTGCGGATCTATAAAGAACGGAGGCAGATAAGATACAAGCCATGCAATTCTTGCATTGGATTGAATTCTTGGCTCAGCAATAAAATCAACAACCATAATTGTATCACCCGGAGTGAATGACCCTGTTCTGTCAAAGTCAATCAATCGTGAATTTACCTGCCGACCATTAGTTCGGTTAAATATTTTGAATGGTACAGGAATTCTCGGGTTAAAAATTGTTGTGTCTATAAAAGTATCTGAAAATTGAATTTCATAATCTGCTGGCCAGGGAACTGATTGTGCAGTCCTGTCTTCAGTAACTTCCATAATAAAATTACTGTTTCCAACAAGCCAGCCTGTCAATGAATCAATAACTGCAACAGTATCATTCTTTACTGAAACAGTGAGCCCATCGAACGGCGGGCTGAATATATTAGGACCAATGTTTGTTGAGTCGATATTCCGTTCAAGTGTATCAATAACACCGGCATAATTTCTAATGATCGAGAAAGATCTTGTATTATATCTTGGATAATTCGTCGATGCATTAAATTTAACCTGGTAGTTTGCACCATCCAGGATTACAGCAGGGTTAAGTATGTTGACAATTAAGTCACCCGTTCCCATACCATCGGCAACATTTTTTGTATCGCCGATAATTTCAGGTGGAACATAACCTGCAACCGGTGCATTAGGTGTTACAACAGCACAGTTTATATCAACAAAAGTAACTGTTCCGGCAAAATCTTCTGAAATGATCTTTGTACATTCTGAAGGCTGTAAACCTGTTGTTCCAAAATTCGGATCACCCATATCATATGAAACTACTGAATAGTAATATCTTTGTCCGTTATTAACATCATTATCGATATATGAATGTTGCAGTCCTGTGTTACTTCCTCTCCAGAAACGGGCACCGTTTATTCCAACAGGATCTGGTCCTTGAATAGAATCAACAAGATCATATTGTACTAAAGGTTTATAGTATTTTGGATCACCTTTTGAATCGGTTATAAGTTTTATATCATTGAACTCTGCTTCCGTACTTCTATACAACAGGTATCCTTCAAAATCTTTTTTATAACCTTTTGTCGGATCATTATCCTGAAAGCCTAAGAAAGGATCACGCGATTGTTCGGCAACTTTATCCCAGTACAAAAATACTTTACCATCTCCCGGAACTGCAGTTAGCGTAGGTTTGAACGGTGGTTTGGAGAAATTATAATTTGCATTATAAATATTCTGAACAGTCTCTTTATTGAAAATAATATCATCAAGATTATTTCCGAATAACAAACACATTGAGAATCTTTCTCTCTTGCCCTGGTTAAGCGGAAATGGACCGGATGCGAAAACCATACTTATGTTTGCGTTCTGTAATGTTGTATCGAATGTACCGGCAAGCATCTTAAGCCACATTGTTTCATCATCTTTCGGCCAGCCGCCGCCTGTACCGCCATCTCCTAAACGATAAATTGATACTGCAGTTAAACCTATCTGATCTGATTCATCTTTATCTGTTTTATCAAAGTTTGGTTCGCCATCTGTTTTTAATCCATCTCCTTCACCTTCGTCCGGACCTTCATACTGCGGATCAAAAGGACCAACACCATCTTTTCCAACGTCATTGTTTAATGGTTCATTTTCATCAGGATCCCAAATACCATTTCCGTTAAGATCTGCATAACCAATCCAGTCATTATCGTTATCAATTCCATCATCTCTTCTTTCATCAACCATTCCATCGTCATCATCATCAATACCGTTTAATGCATTACCCGGACTTTCAAGATATGCGTAACCATAATAACCTGTAATCCAGTCACCGGGAACTCCTAATCCGTTTGTATCCCAGCAGTATGAAAGATCAAGATCAAGATCGAATGAAGCGTTATCATCGCCTGAGTCATCTGTACCGCCAACTCCGCAGTCGGTATAAAAACCGAATGCAGCTTTTTCATAGTCGAAGTCTGATATATTAACAATATCATAGTGCCAGAAGATTATATCTTCAGCAAGAACGTGAGACCATTGAAAGCCGCGTACTTCAACTCTTAAACCTAAACCTCCTCTGTCAGGATCACTTGCAATAGGATAATAACTGTAAGGTGCACGAGTAAACTCGGCATCTTTGGAATCATCCATAACAAAGAATGTTTCAAAGTCAGAGTTGTTAACTCCGCGGCCAAAATATCCGTACCAGAATCCATTCCATTCAGGTGTAAGGTTTAAAGCTTGTGGCCATTCTGAAGGCCAGGTATGCGGGTTTGTGTTTATTGCCGGTGATGGTTTTTCTTTAGGATAATCCCGTACCTGGTTAATGTTAAAGTAACCCGGAACTGGTTCTAATCCCCATTTTGTCAACCCGATCGGCGGATTAGGATCCATCCACTCTCTGTATGATGTTTCAAGCGGATGAACTGTTTGTCCGTTTCCCGGGGCGACTACTTCTGCGGCAATTAAAACTGCAACACCATCAAGATAAGAATGACCTGTTCCTTTGGGCCACTCACCTGAAGGCTGGAACTGCCACTTGCCTACTTCGCCGTTGTTATAAAATAATGTTCTTACAAGGTTGCCATCCATTATACCTTCTCGGCGGTATTGTATGTCTCCCTTGGGTTCATTT
>JAEXTA010000139.1 GCA_023453665.1 Bacteroidota bacterium
CTGTAGTTGGATCTGTAGTTGCAGAAGCTTCGACCAGAAGTACGTTGTATTTAATTAACCCGGAATATATATCAAGGTTATTGTGGTACAATTGATTAGTGATATTTGTGAAATTGTTTCCAGTAAAGATTGTATTACTTGCACCGGTAAAATCCCAGTTAATTGCCGGCGAACAGTATCCGAATTCGGTTGTGTTTGTTAATCTGAATCTACCAATTCTTACTTCTGTACTGGTAATTGATTCATTTCCGGGCATAGAAGCAAACGCAAGTTCAAGCGAACCGTCAATTGTATTTGAACCAATTGCAATTGATGGTGGAATACTTGTGAAGTTTGAGCTGCCATTTATATAAGAAAATGTAATTGAGCCGCCTTTCGTAAAATTATTAGATATGGTAAATGCGGCTTGATATGAAGTTAGTTGGAATGTTGATCCAGTAGATCTTAATAGGACATCAAATTCATAAGTATTGGAATTAACAATTATTCCGTTAGCTAAACGAGCAAGATATCCTGTTTGTGAATAAGACGCTGTAGTTAATAAAAGCGCCATGACGACGAGTAGTATATTATTTTTCATTTCTCCCCTGACAAATAATTAATCTTAGTATAACAATATTTTACTTACCTTGACTGTAACTACACAGCAAGTGTGCCAAAAAATTAATTTCGATTAAAACCTCTTTTGCAATTTTATTTTTTTTGTTTGGTGAAATTCGGTAGGAGTTACCAGGAAACTTTTTTATTCAAATGAAAATTTTTTTTCTGGTGGAAATTAAGGACCTATAAAAGATTAATAATTTTTCGACAATGTGATTTTTTTAAATGATACTTCAAAAAAATGATTGAATTTTTTTGAATTGAGAAAAAAATGTGAGTGTTATACTATTAATGATTCATTGTCGGGGTTGGGAGATTCGAACTCCCGACCTTGGCGCCAAAGCGCCACGCGCTAACCGGGTAATGAATTAAGAGAATCAAGAAATCTTCTAATGCCTCTTTTCTTAATCATCGATTCAAAAGCCATCGCTTCAGTTCGAGTAGGAAACTCTTTAGAGAAAACCAGACTCCAGGGTATTCCGTGTTTAGTTGATTTAGAAAATCCTGAATTGTGTTCTGATAATCTTCTGTTAATGTCGTTAGTATGCCCGACATAAAATTTTTTAGATGATGAACTGAATAGGATGTAAACAAAGAATTGATTCATTGTCGGGGTGGGGAGATTCGAACTCCCGACCTCTTCGTCCCGAACGAAGCGCGCTAACCGGGCTGCGCTACACCCCGATAATTTTACCTGCCAAAAATACCTTGTACTTGCACAAATTCCAAAAATATTATTGCCTTCTTACTTTGTTCAAGACTGTTATTAGTATTATTTTTGAAGTAGTTCTCATAAAAAATTTGCAAACCCTAAATTTCTAATCACTTAAGAGGTAATTCACATGCAAGTTCCTTTTCTTGATCTAAAGATTCAGTATCAATCGATAAAAGATGAAGTGAATCCGGCTATTCAAAACGTTATTGAAAACACTGCATTTATTCTGGGAAACGCAGTGTCAAATTTCGAAAAAGATTTTGCTGCAGCACATTCCGTCAAACATATGTTAGGACTAAGTTCAGGCACAGATGGCAATCATATTGTACTTTGGGCATTAGGTATTGGTCCCGGCGATGAAGTAATTATGCCTGCAAATACATTTATAGCTACAGCGTGGGGCGCAACATTATGCGGTGCAACTCCTGTATTTGTTGATTGTCATCCTGAAACATATAACCTGGATCCTTCCAAGGTTGAAGCTGCGATAACAAAAAAAACAAAAGCAATTGTAGCTGTTCATTTGTATGGTCAGCCGGCTGATATGAAAGCTTTAAAGGAAATTGCTGATAAAAATAAATTATATCTTGTTGAAGATGCAGCACAATCCCACTTTGCTGAGTATGAAGGAAAAAGAATTGGCAGTTTTGGTATTGCTACATCTTTTAGTTTTTACCCGGGGAAAAATCTTGGTGCTTATGGTGAAGGCGGCGCAGCCTGCACGAATGATGATGCACTAGCTTCAAAAATGAAAATGATAAGGGAACATGGTCAGTCACAAAAATATTATCATGAAATGCTTGGACATAACTACAGAATGGAAGGTATTCAAGGTGCAGTTCTTGGTGTTAAACTAAGACATCTTGATAAATGGACCGATGGCAGAAGAAGAGCAGCAAAAAAATACAACGAACTTTTAAATAATGTTCAGCAAATTGTATTGCCAAAAGAAATGCCGAATGTAAAACATGTTTATCACTTATTTGTGCTTCGCGTTAAAGCTACCGGTTCAGAAAGAAGTAAATTGCGTAATGAACTGCAAAACTTTTTAACTGCAGCAGGTATCGGAACCGGTTTACATTATGCAATTCCATTGCACGAACAAAACTGTTTTAAAAATCTTGGTTATAAAAAAGGAGATTTTCCAGTAACAGAAGAATTAGCAGAGACAGGAATTTCATTACCAATGTATCCGGAATTAAACGATGAACAAATCACATATGTATGTGATAAGATAAAAGAGTTCTTTAAGAAATAATATTTTTAATTGAATTAGATAAAATCACTTCTCCAAAAGAGAAGTGATTTTTTTTTGTTTTAACATCCGAATAATTAAAAACAAATTTTATTGCTTTTCACTCCTATTCTTTTTAAAATGTTTATGAATTACTCCAACTCTTATTACTGATTCATAATTCAATTTGTTAAAAAATCAGTTCTGATACAGTTTTCTCAAAGTACTCATACCAAACATACTGATTAACCTTACTTATTTTTTATTAGAGGGGAAATGTTCCTGACCACTTTTAAAACTTAAGATGAACTCAGTTTGGATTCACTTAAATAGCGAAGTCCAAATTAATTAATAATCTAATAAATAAATCAAAGGTTGCTGCTATGCAAAAGTATAAATACATCGAAGGACCTCCTCCATAAACACATTTGGAGTTTCTACAATTTCCTAAACTATTCGTTTAAATTTTAAAAAATTTAGATAGAACATTTTTATAATAATCAACTTTATAATTCAATAAACAGGAATTGAAAAATGAAAAACCAAATCTACAGATTGAGGATTGAATATTTCCTGAAGTTGGCTGTTTTCCTTTTAGTGATAAGTGCTCCAATTTTTGGTCAATTATCAGGAACAAAAACTATTGGGGGTACTACTCCGGATTATGCAACAATAAAAGCAGCTATACAGGATTTAAATTTACAGGGAGTTACTTCACCGGGTGTTACCTTTTTAATACGAGACGGTATCTATAATGAGGATTCTCTGCTAATCAAAACATTAACCAGCAGTTCAACCGCCCCGATTACTTTCAAACCAGATGCTGGCGCAACGGTAGTAGTGAATGTTTCACCTCCAAATACCACATACAATTTTGCGCTAAAAATTGATTCGACTCAATATGTTACAATTGATGGAAGTAATAATGGTACCACTTCAAGAAATCTTACAATCAATTCACTTGGAACAAATGGTCAGAGGGGCATTTGGGTAAGTTCAATTTCACACTATGCTACCA
>JAEXTA010000222.1 GCA_023453665.1 Bacteroidota bacterium
CATGACACCAGGAAGTATTCGTTCAAGTAAAGGTGCCAGCCATAGCCCTGCCAGGAATCCGATTACAACCGACGGCAGAGCCGCCATTATTTCCACAGTAGGTTTTACAAAATTCTTAAGTGCCGGGTGTGTGAACTGTGATGTATAAAGTGCCCCGAAAAGTGCCAGCGGTACAGCTATAAGCAAAGCATAAAATGTTCCTTTTAGTGTACCGAGAATTAATGGTATTAAACTGAATTTTGGTTCGAAATCATCTGTGCCACCTGTTGACTGCCAGACATATTCAGGTTGTTCATATCCTTCATACCAAACTTTTCCAAACAGAGTTTTAAATGTTATTTCGGGATGAGGATTATCTATATCAAAGATTACAATACTTCCATCTTCATACAATACTGCAGCGCCGTCAGCTTTAGGTGCGAATGATATATCTTTTATCGGAACCTTTTTTCCTTCCAGTTCAACAAGCATCTGCTCACTTGTAAGATGCTGAAGGTATGTTTTTCCATTTTCCGAGCCTGTGATAAAAGTTTTATTTCTGGCTGAAGCACTTATTCTTTTAATCCTGCTTTGATGAGAATCAAAAATATGAGGGTTTACAAGTTTCCATCCGTATTCAGTATCAGAATCAATAACGCGCATCCATGAACTAACTCTGCCTTCAGCATCGCCTACAATTAATGATTGATCACCGATTAAAAATGTCATTGATGTAATCGGGCTATTTCCCGAAGGCGTAACATTCAGTTTCTGAATTAACTGCGGATTATTTTTATCTTTTATAGAAATGTAATACAACCAGCCGTCGCTTGTACCGACCATCAACTTCTCACAAAAGT
Organism: Bacteroidota bacterium; assembly: GCA_023453665.1. GTDB lineage: Bacteria > Bacteroidota > Ignavibacteria > Ignavibacteriales > Ignavibacteriaceae. The sequence continues at coordinate 840 of JAEXTA010000222.1, forward strand.
CATCCATTTCAATTGATGTTACAATTCCTGAATAAAGATTGGTAATATCATTGAAGTATATTTTCTGCTCACCCTCAGACAGCAAAGATGATTTTGTTTCAGAAGAATATTGAAGCAGTTTTGACTTGTTAATTATTGCAGCAACTGAAAATTCATCGTCGCCTGATGATCTGTAAACTAAATTTGTAACCGGCAAACCTGAAGAATCAACAGTTATTTTAGAAATTATTTTGAGTTCGGGAATTACATTGCGTAATTGATTTTCATCGAATACCGAACTAAAATTTACTTTGAAGAGAATAACATTTCCATTTGAAGTACCTGCTGCAAGTAAATTTTTAGAAAGTGATTTTGAATTGCTGATTATATATTCATTATTATCAAGTGGAAGAGTTTCAGAAGACATCAGTGAACTATCTTTAAGTGAAATAAAATCAACAGTTCCTGAATCGGTAATTGCGTATAAAATTTCTTTATACTCATCTATACCAATAGCAACAGGTTTACGGCTAACCATCAGTCCTTTTGAATCTACTTCGGATTTTTGTTTCGAATCTGCATTAAACCAAAGAGGATATGCTTCTAGAAATACAAATAGAAGTATAACAACGACTGCTATTATCGTCGCAATTCCGCCTGTATATATAACCCCCTTTGAAAATTTATCAAAAAAGAGTGCCCGTTTATGTACACGGGCATCTCTCTGATAATCTTTTTTATTTTTCTCTTCCAGTTAATTCCTCGACTATTAATCTTTTTGATTTCACTTTAACTTGGCGAGTTCTAGTTCAACTAATTCAAAAGTTAAAGGAAGATATCCATCTTTAACAACCACTTCCTGACCTTCGTAACTATAAATGAACCTGATGAATTCTTTTAACAGCGGATCGGGTGATTTATTAGGTGCGTTATTGATATAAATATTCAGGAACCTGCTTAAAGGATAATCACCGCTCAGACAATTTTCATAAGTCGGTTCAAAATGTTTTTCACCCTCTTTCTTTGACAAAGCAATCGGGATAACACCTGATGTTTTATAACCTATTCCGCTGTAACCTATACCATATCTGTCTTCTGTGATTCCCTGAACAACAGATGCTGAACCCGGTTGTTCTTTTACCTGATCTTTAAAATCTCCTTTAAATAATGCATGTTCTTTAAAATATCCATAAGTACCGGAGGCTGAATTTCTTCCGTATAAACTCATACCTCTGTTTGTCCAATCACCTGTAAGTCCTATTTCACCCCATTTGGTTATGTCAGACTTTCCGCCGCCTCGTCGTGTTTTGGAAAATATTGCATCAACCTGTGTTAAGGAGAGACCTTTTAAAGGATTGTCTTTATTTACATAAACTGCAAGGGCATCAATAGATACTCTGAATTCTGTCGGTTTATATCCGAATTTTTTTTCAAAAGCATCAATCTCTTCCTGTTTCATGTCACGTGACATTGGTCCCAATTGTGCTGTTCCGCTTATCAATGCAGGCGGTGCTGTACTTGATCCTTTTCCTTCTACCTGAATATTAACATTCGGATAATACTTTTTAAATCCTTCGAGCCACAGTGTAAGTAAGTTATTCATAGTGTCAGAACCAATACTGCTTAAATTACCTGAAACTCCGGATGTCTTTTGATAATGTTTAATTCTGTCGTCAACTTTTACTACTGTTGCATCAGCAGATTCAGTAGTAGTCATATTATTCGCAGATGTTTGTTCTTCAGTTATAGTGGCGGAATCTTCGGGCGGCGTGGTTTCTTTTTTATCTCCGCATCCGCTGAAAAAGAGTATCGTAAGTGAAAGTAAAAGAAATTGCATTTTCAATTTAATGAAGTTCATCTTGGTCCTCTGATTTTTTACGAAATAGAAAATTTTAATAAGTAAATATATCTATTACACGAAACCATGAGGTTGAGCCAATGTTAAGAAATTGTTAAGAATAGGAAAACCGAAATTTTCAAATCAACAAAAACCAGTTCAGTAACCGGGATTCAATTTTTAATAGATTGCTTCACGAATTTTAGCACTTATATAATCCATAACCCAACCCACAAAAGCAATCATTAAAACAATCAAGCCTACTTCATGCCAGCGTCCAAGTCCCAGGTATTGCATAAGCAAGGTACCAATACCACCACCGCCAA
>JAEXTA010000022.1 GCA_023453665.1 Bacteroidota bacterium
GAGCTGGGTCGTGAACGAATAACAAAGCTTGTTGATGCGGGTAATCCATTTCTTATTCAATCAAATGTATTTACACTTCTTCACCAGTTAAAACAGGTTTGTAATTTTGGGGCTAACAAAGAGTCGAGTGGTAAATCTGATTTGCTTCAAAAGCATATGGATATTATTGTAAAGAACAATAAGAAAGTTGTGATATTCTCCCAGTATGACAAACTCGGTGTTAAAAGGATTGAATCTTTATTCAAAAAACTGGCGATAAACTTTGTAAGTTATCAGTCAGGCATGTCAATGAAAGAAATGGAATCAGCAATAAAATCTTTTACATCTGACAAATCCGTTACCGCTTTTATTGCAGGAGTAAAAACCGACAGGGTTAAAGTTAATCTTGGTCAGGCATCCTACATTATTAATTTCGATCAATGGTGGAATCCTGTAACAACTATTAAGACTGAAGAGAATATCAATAACGTTGAAAAAAATACACCCCAGCAGTTCGAAATGATTAATTCAATAAACTACTTTGTAAAAGGTACGATTGAAGAAAAAATTCGTGAAATGCTTTTTGAAAAAGGATTACTTGAAGAAAACATAATTGAGTATCTCACTCCTGATATGATAAATGATTTAATTTCAAATGATGAATGGCTACAAATTCTGGATATTTCAACTGATAATGACAAAGGACGTGAAGAAGCGAAACTAATTGGTACATTAACAAAAATTCAAAAATTAACCGGTGCTGAATTCATCGAAAAAGCTATTTCATTCTTTGGAAAATTAGGTTACAAAAATCTTAAATCCGAACCGACACCAATTCCAAATGATATTAATATATCCGGTACTGTAAACAGATTCGGAAAAGAATATCGTTTGTCTGCAAAATGCCTCATAACTGAAAATACAGATCCATCATATTTAAATAGTTACCTGCGCGAAGAAGAACAAAAGAATACTACAGGAAAAATATTCATTTTAACGCCGGCACTGCTCGAAGATGATGTGTGTTTTTACGCAAGAAAAAATGTCATGATCATACCCGGAAATCTTCTCTCCAAATATTATTCATTATTTAAGATACTTTAGTAAAATCTTCACTCAGTTAAATATTTTCACGAAAATTACAATTTTGATGCAATTTTTTTTGAGTTAATTTTCCGGTGTTAATTTTTATTTTGAGTTATAGAAAATTTTTTCTTCAGGTATTTAAACTAATACTCACATAGAATTGTCCTACTACCGATAACATTTATTAGGAAAGTGATTATGTATAAAATCAGAACGATGATTTTGCTTGTTATTTTTAGCACGGCCTATATGATAGCCCAGCCGGGACAGATTTCAGATAACAGAATATCAGGAACTGTATTTGATTCGATTAGCGATGAACCAATTGAATATGCTAATATCGTTTTATTGACATTACAAGATTCATCGATGATAACCGGAACCGTGACGGATCAGAATGGTGGATTCAGTATTTCAAATGTTAAACCAGGGAATTATTTACTTGATGTCCGCTTCATAGGGTATGAAGATAAAAGATTTAATATTGAAATTTCCGATTCAAAACCGGTTGTGAATATTGGAAAAATCTCCATATCACCCTCAGCCATAAATCTTGAAAATGTTATTGTTGAGGGAGATCGTTCCCCTGTTACCTACCATATTGATAAAAAGGTAGTTGACGTAAATAAAATGCAGACTGTCATTTCCGGTAATGCTGCTGACGTTCTGGAAAATGTTCCATCAGTAACTGTTGATATAGAAGGAAATGTCAGTTTAAGAGGAAGTACAAATTTTACTGTGCTGATTGACGGAAGACCCTCTGTAATGAGTGCGCAGGACGCGCTTCAGCAAATTCCCGCAAGTTCAATTGAAAAGATTGAAATAATAACAAACCCGTCTGCAAAATACGATCCTGACGGAACTGCAGGAATTATAAATATTCTGCTAAAGAAAAATGAAAATATGGGAATGAGCGGAATACTTAACACAAATGTTGGGCTTAATGATAAATATGGCGCTGACTTTCTAATCGAAAACAGAAGCGAAGCTTTCACAACAAATTTTGGTATCGATTTCAACAAACGAATATTTCCCGGAAGCAGCCGTGAAGAAAACAGATTCATAATTGATAATTCAACTTCATTCTTAAATTCTTCCGGCTCTGCTGAATGGGGCAGGATTGGTTATGGATTAAAGGGAGGAATGGAATTTAATCTGAGTGAAACTGATTTTGCAGGAATTGGTTTAAGATTTGGTTCACGTGACGGACAAAGAAATTCTTTCCTTAACTATCAGCAATGGTCACAGTCAGATCCTTCACAAAATATATATTCCAGCAACAGTGAAAGAAGCCGTGATGGCAAATTCTATTCAGCTAATATGACATACATAAAAAAACTTGGAACCAAAGGACATGAGATTAAAACTGAATTTGATTTTGGTTTCGATGATTCAGATGAATTCACATTAACAACGGAAATTGAAAATGGTTTACAGACGGGTGGAAGAAGAACCGGTGAAAACGGACCATCAAAAGAGTTTGAAGGTAAATTGGATTATACTTTGCCATTTTCTGAACAAAGTAAATTTGAAGCTGGTTATGAAGGTGAAATAGAATCATCCGACGAAAATAATGATCTGTCAATTTTTAATTCTGTTACAGGAGTATATGAAGTTCAGGAAGAGTTTTCGAATTCAACAAGATACCTTGAAAGCGGACATTCCATTTACTCAATTTATTCTAATCAGTTTTTGGGTGTCGGAATACAAGCCGGCGTAAGAGCCGAATATACTTACCGCACCATCGAACTCGTAAAACAGAACCAGGAATTTAAAATAGATCGTTGGGATTATTTCCCTACTATTCACTCTTCCTATAAGTTTGATGAGGGCACTCAGCTAATGGCAAGTTACACACGCCGTATTCAACGTGCACGTGGATGGCATCTTGAACCGTTTTTAACATGGATGGATGCGAATAATGTAAGGATTGGTAATCCATCTTTACTACCGGAATTTATTGATTCATACGAAACCGGAATTCAATCTTTCATCGGTGACATATCTGTATCTGCAGAATTGTATTACAGAAAAACCAACAACAAAGTTGAAAATATTAGATCAGTTTACCAGGAAAATGTAACTTTGAATTCGATTCAAAATGTTGGTTCTGATCATGCCGTTGGAACTGAACTTATGGTCATCGCTGATCCGTTTGATATCTGGAACGTCAACATTATGGCTAACATTTATAATTATAAAGTTGAAGGTGTTATTGAAGAACAAACATTTTCAAGAACAAGTAACAGCTGGACAGGACGATTAAACAATGTATTTAAGTTATCTGACGTAACACAAATGCAGTTCAATATTAACTATAATAGCCCCACTGTTTCTTCACAGGGAAAGCGGGAAGGATTCTTTTCATCTGATGCAGCAGTAAAACAAGATTTATTTAACAGGAAGTTATCGTTAATATTACAAGTCCGCGATTTATTCGGCACAGCAAAACATGAATTTTCATCACAGGGACCTGATTTCTATAATTACAACTATTTTGAAAGAGAGTCCCCGTTTGTAATGCTAAGTTTCAGATGGAATTTCAATAATTATAAACCAAAGCGGGACCGTGCAGATCAGGAAGGAATGAACCAGGTAGAAGATTTTTAGTTTTATTATATCTGATTAAGTAGTAGTGTAAATTATTTTTTCAATAATAATTCGGTTTTCAATCATAAATCATTGGAATTGACAAAAGTTTCAAAATATTGATTAATTTTTTACAGTTAATAAAAATAAATTTTAAAAGGTCTATCATATATCATTGAAATCTGATTAAAGAATATTATATTTGAATTGTAATTCTGTTTTTCTAACTGCAGTAGAAACTAAAGAACAGGATTACAACCCCCAGCCCAAAGTGTTCCTGCCCGGCACTTTGGGCATTTTTTTTGGCTTCCGGTTAAATACTTCTGTTCAGAAAGCCTGTACTTTTGCCAAACCTTTATCAATAAAAAAAATTTTCGATAATATCCTGTTATGTATTTATATGTTAGGAACTACGATGATTTGGTTTAGGATAATATTACCGCAAATACAACCACTGAATTCTTTGGAGAAATATCTCCGGAACGATTTCAATAATTTTTATAGTAACCAGCAAGAGCCTTTTCAACTGACCCTCTACAGAACGATTAATTCTGATGAAAGCACTAAAGAATTCTACATTAGTTCACCTTGTGAATTAGGACTGTTGATGAATGAAGAATTTGTAAAGTACAATATATCGCCCGTTAACCCACCCGATATTGATTTGCTTGTATTCGTCAGCGGCTCTGTTTATGAATTGGAATTCAATTTTTAGTAAATAAAAAAACCCGGAACAGAAAAATGTTCCGGGCAGCTAATTGATATATCTTCAAAAACATTAATGAACTTTTTGCTTTATCATTTCGTTGAGATATTCTTTTAGATTTTTACAATCGCTGATTATTAAATCCATTTCCCTTTGCCTGAATGATTCATACCCCTCAGTATATTTTTGTCCTGAAAAAATTTTCCAGTTAAAATTGATTCCCGAAATCAGATTCAGGATCATTTGATCAGAAGTTGACGACTGAATTTTTGGCACTTCATAACTAACTAGTTGATTTATATCCTCGATATTTTTTACAGCATGTAAGAGTATCGTAGATTCCAGAAGTTCGATAGATGACAGTATTTCAATAACACTCAATATATACTCCTTTCTAACTAATTGGTTGCTGAACAGTTTAGAATTAAGACAAGACAGTTTTCAGCTCTATATCATCAGGATTTTGTTTTACCTCCAATAATTGATTAAACAACACAGGAATTTGAGTATAATTTATCATGTGTTGAAAATCTAAACAAGAATTATTTTTTTTGTTGCCGGGATCAGCACTGAACTTGGGAATGACAATTTCGGAGATCGAAGCACTTTTAGAATTGAATACTATTTAATTTCAAGGAGAATTAATTAACCGGTGATTCACATTATTGTATAAGGTTGTTTCTAATCGCGTAATGAATCATTTCAGCATTTGATTTTAATTTTAATTTATCCAGTATCCTTGTACGATATGTGTTCACTGTGGTAGGACTCAATGAAAGCTGATCTGCGATATCCGCCTGGCTTACACCTTTTGCTATCATAGTCATAATCTGGAATTCTCTTTCCGAAAGCTTTTCATGCAATTTTTTAGTCAGGTCAAAATCAAGCCTTGATGCAATCATATCAGCAAGTTTGGTGCTTACGTACTTACTGCCGGATGTAATTTTATTTATAGCGACCAGCAATTCATCGGAGGCGGAATCTTTTGTAACATAACCCATAGCACCGGCTCTGAACACTCTTTCGGCATATTGTTCTTCAGGATATGCACTTAGTATAAGAACTTTTATTTCAGGCTTTAGGGCTTTAACTTCTGACAGTACTTCTATACCGGACTTATCAGGTAAATTAATATCAAGTATCATCAGATCAATTTCGTTATTACGAACAAATTCTGTCGCAGAAGCTGCGTTGTTAAACTCCCCTACCACTTCAAATCCACTCTGGGAAAGAAGAAGTTTTTTTAATCCCTCGCGGATAAGTATATGGTCGTCCACGATCAGAGTTTTAATAATATTCATTAGCTTTATTCAGTTTTTAGTTCAAGTTCTATTTTAGTTCCCCTACCCGGATTACTTTCAACGATTAAATTACCATCAACAGATTGTGCCCGTTCTTTCATACCAAGTAATCCAAAAGTATTTTTATTCTGAATTTCATTAAAATCAAAACCGATACCGTCATCGGTTACAGTTAGTTTTATTGTGCCGTTATTTTTAATTACTGATACATCCACTGTTTTTGCATTAGCATGTTTTTTAATATTTGTAAATGATTCCTGCATTACACGTAATATAATATTTGCTTTTTCACTTTTTAGTTGGTCATCAACGTTCTCATGCCTGAAAGTACATTTGATTCCGCTCTTTTCATTGAATTGTTTTATTTCATAATCAATCGCGCTTAAAAGACCCAGGTTATCCAGTATATCAGTTCTTAGTTCTGAAATAAGTTTACGAAGTCTCTGAGTTGACTGATTGATCATCCCATTCATTGAGTCTATTTCGTTTTTGAAACTATCTTCATCGAATTGAGATGTGTTTTTGAGAACTTCCTTACTCATCAGGTTTAATGAAATTTTGAGTGAAGTTAAAATCTGTCCGAGTTCATCATGGAGTTCTCGCGCAATTGCCGCTCTTTCCTGTTCTCTTACGCTCTGCAGATGTTGTGCAAGTGATCTTAATTTCTGTTCCGACTGTTTAAGTTCTTCCCTTGCTAAAAATTTTTCAGTTACATCGGTAACTACCGAAACAACCTGGATAACGTTCCCATCTTTTCCAAATATTGGCGCCGCAGATAAATATAAATTTACTTTTGAGCCATCCTTTCTCTTCCTCACTACTTCAATTCCATATAAAGCCTCGCCCTTTAGTATCCTGTTAAAGAAACTAAAAAATTCATTTCTTTTTTCTTCAGGAACTACCGGCAGGATTTTTCCGATTACCTCTTCATGTTTCCATTGAAATATTTCTTCGGCTGCTTTGTTCCAAATATGCCCAACTTTTCCATCCGGTGATAAAAGAATAATTGCAGCAGGCGACGCATTGATTATACCCTCAAGATAATCGTGCATTTCTTTTAATTGTAACTGAGTTTTTCTTTTTTCGGTTACATCTCTTGCTATAACCATAACTCTGTCATCCGAAAGTTTTGCAGGGTTAAGATCAACATAAATGGCTGAGTCACCGGTTGTTAAAATCTTTTCGCCATCTAATTCATTTAACTCATGATTGTTCGACGTGGTGTCTTCTTCATTCAATAGAAAGTCAGCAAGTTTTTGCCCAAATACATTTTTGCCTGTTGATGATACAAGGCTTTCAGCTTTTTTATTCAGCTCAATAATTTTTCCTTCGGAATCAAGAACGAAAATACTGTCGGCTGCCTGTTCAATGAGTATTCTGTTTAACTCTTCTTTTTTACGTAACTGAACTTCAGTTTTTTCAAGTTTAATTCTGCTCTGTTTTTCATTCTCGTATGAATATTCAAGACTATTCATCCATCGTTTTGATAATCCGAATAAAAGAATCGATGTGACTATAACAAAAAACCAACCTTTGAATGTTTGCAGGTTAGTTAATTCCGTCTGGTTTATTGCAATAAGACTGAGCAATGAGTCTGAAACAATAATCCATGTAGCTGCGATTATGAAATACCCGATAGAGATTTTTAAGTACGCTTTCAAATACCACCTTAAATTTTTACCACCAAAACACATAATAAAATACATCACCGATTACAAATGTGCCATAAGTTCTAAAAAAAGATTTTTCGATTATAAAGGTCATTTAGTGCTGAAAAATTCAATAGAAAAATAATGTTAGCTATTTGAGATACCGCCGGCAACCGTTTTGTAGTCGTAATACTACACTATTATCAATGACAGCACTACTTACACAAAGTAAGTTAAATTTTATTTTTATACCAAATATGTTAGAAAAAAGTATGACTGATGAATTAAAATTTCCGCGAAAATATTTATACCTGCTGACTGCAATCGGGTTAACAATTATTGTCTTCGCTTTTATCTATTACGGAGACCGCAAAACTGCCAAACGTGATCAGTATGCCGAATCCTTAAAAGCAGTAAGTAAACTTAAAATTGAACAAATGGTCGGTTGGAATGAAGACCGAAGACTATATACTGAAACAATTTCAAAAGATAAAAGCGTAATTAATTTCTTACAAAAGTTAACGCTTGCAGGCTCAACAGAAAACTACAGAGAAGATTTACAAGAATTATTAAGTCATTACTTAGGCAGTGATGAACTGATAAATATCACTTTCGCAGATAACAATAAAAAATTCCTGATCAGCTTATACAAAGAGCATATAAATTTTTATGAGGGAATTAGTGAAACTTTAGAGGAAGTTGAATTAACAAAAAGAACAGTTATTACAGACATTCATAAACCAGAGGGTTACGATGTTCATTATGGAGTTGTATCACCTGTTTATTCAAACAAAAAATTTATCGGAATGGTCATAACTGAATTTTCTCTTAAAAGGATTCTGAACAATGTGATACCGCAATGGCCCTATTCCTCATCAACGGGAGAAATTGTTATTGCTGCCAAAAAAGATGATAAGGTACAGTTACTGAGTAAATTGAAAACTGAAAATAGTACAGAACTTGAAAATTTATTTCCTATCTCCGACTCATTACCTGCTGCTTATGCCGTTAAGGGATATAAAGGTTTAGTGGAGGGCATTGACTACAAAAAAGATGAAGTACTTGCTTATGTTGATTCGATACCCGGGACAAACTACTACCTGATCGCTAAGATAAATTCAGATGAAGTATACTCTTCACTGAGGCCACTAAGAGCATGGTTAGTTTTATCAATTGTTGTTTTATTCGCCGCAGCGGCTTTAATATTTTTAGCTTTATGGAAATCGGGTTCAGAAAAGTTTTATAAAAAACAATTGTTAGTTGAGAACGAAAAAAATATTCTCAAGAAGCATAATGAATACCTGAGCAAACATGCTAACGATATGATTTTCCTTATTTCATCTGAAGGAGAAATAATTGATGTTAATGAAAAAGCCTGCCTTGTATATGAATATACAAGGGATGAATTTCTAAAAATGAAAACCGAGGATCTGAGGGTTGAAACAGAAAAACCAATGTTTCAGATTCATTTACAGAAAATAAATACCCAAAGTGGATATTTGTTTGAAACAATTCATAAAACAAAATCAGGAAAAGTTTTTTCTGTTGAGATCAGTTCAAGGTTTTTCGAGATAAATAATAAAAAACTAATACAGTCAATTGTCAGAGATATTACCGAACGCAAAACGGCAGAGGAAGCAATTCGTCGAAGTGAATTGCGATTCAGAACTTTTGCAGAAACAAGCAACGATCTCATTTTTATATACCGAACAAAACCTCAAATGCATGTTGAATTTGTGAGTCCATCGGTTTCAAAAGTATTAGGATACAGTACCGAAGATTTTCAAAATGACCCGTTGTTTGAACTTCAGATCATTCATCCTGACGATGCCGCGCATATTTTTGGAGATTACAATCATAAAAAGGAATCAAAAAACCATTTACTCCGGTATATTCACAAAAACGGAAGTACTGTATGGTTAGAACAAACACGTGTGATTCACTTTGACCAGACAAACAATATTCAATTAATTTTCTGTACATCACGAGATGTAACCGAAAGGATTACAATTCAAAAGTCACTCGAAGAGAGTGAAAAAAGATACAAATCACTTGCCCGGTTTATACCAGTAGGAATTTACAGGGCAGACATGGAATGCAATTGTTTATACGCGAATGAAAAATGGTGTGAGATAGCGGGTGTTTCAGCTAAAGACGCTGTCGGAAAAGGGTGGATGAAATCTGTTCATCCAGATGATATTGACCTGCTTATGAACAAATGGGTTGAATTGCTAAAAGGCAAAGACGCAGGTATAACAGAATTTCGTCTGATTAAACCAAACAAAGAAATTTCACATGTACTTGGCAGTATAGTTCCAGAATATGACAATGATGGTATAATCAAAGGTTTCGTTGGTTCAGTTACTGATATATCTGAAAACAAACGAATGGAAAAAGCTATTCAGTATCAGAATCTTATGTATGAAACACTGCTTAAAACTACCATTGAAGGTATACATATACTTGATGAAAACGGTAATGTAATTCATGCAAATGAATCATTCTGTAAACTGCTTGGTTATACTGAGGAAGAAGCTCTTACGCTTAACGTTTCTGACTGGAATGAACTCTATGAAGGTGAATTCTTCCGACGTGAAAGAGACGCTATAATTGAGCGGCCAAATATTTTTGAAGCAACAATGAAACGCAAAAACGGTGTTGTTATCGACGCTGAGATAAGCGCAACAGGGATTGTTTTTAATGACACGTTTATGATCTTCTGTTCGGCAAGAGATATAACTGAAAGAAAACGTGTTCAGAAACAAATAGCGGATTCAGAAACAAAATTCCGTTCATTGTATGAACTTGCAAATGATTCAATACTTTTAATTGATCCTGATAATTTCAGAATTACGGACTGCAATCCTGCGGCAGAACAATTATTCGGCACAGATAAAAATAATATCATCGGCAAAATGCCTGCGGATCTTTCACCTGCGCTTCAGCCGGATGGCAGCATTTCCGAAATTGTTTCTGAACACTACATGAAAAAGTGTAAAGAAAATAATTTTGCAAGATTCGAATGGACACACCACAAATATTTTGAACAACCTGTCCTGGTTGAGATCAGTCTGAAAAAAATCACTATGAATTCGCAGGTAATTATTCAGGCTATAATTCGTGATCTGACGGAAATTAAAAAACAGGAAGACCAGATTAAACTGCTTTACAGATCAGTTGAACAAAGCCCGGCATCAATTGTTTTAACAAATACACGCGGCGAAATTGAATATGCAAATCCAAGCTGCCTTAAACTTACAGGATTTACAAAAGAAGAATTAATCGGTAATAACCCCAGGCTTCTTCAATCAGGGTTAACACCCTCAGATACTTATGAACAATTGTGGAGTACTATTCTTAATGGTGAAGAATGGAGAGGAGAATTCTTAAACAGGAAAAAGAATGGTGAACTGTACTGGGAAACAGCAGTAGTCTCACCGGTTAAAAATGAAGCTGGTGAGATTATTCATTTCGTTGCTGTTAAAGAAAACATAACTGAACGAAAAAGAATTGAAGAAGAATTAGTTCAGGCAAAAGAAAAAGCCGAAGAAATGAACAGGATTAAAAATGCATTTCTTGCAAATATCAGTCATGAACTGCGTACACCTCTTGTGGGAATACTTGGCGGCGCTTCAATTATCAATGAAGAAGCTGAAAATCCTGAGATAAAAGAATTTTCCAGGTTGATATTTGAAAGCGGCAACAGACTCAACGATACATTAAACTCGATAATTGATATTTCAAAACTCGAATCAAGTATTCATCACGCAAAAATTGATAAAGTAAATCTTATCCCATTAATAAAAGAAAAACTTGAACAATTTAAACCGGCAGCAGAAAACAAAAATCTAAAACTGATTTTTACCAATGGTATTGATAAAGCATTTGTTCATGCAGATGATGAAATGCTTAAGAAGTCAATTCACTACCTTGTTCACAACGCCATCAAGTACACTGAAAAAGGCGAAATAAAACTTTCGATTGAAAAAGTTGATCATTCATTCCTGCTTAAAGTTTCTGATACAGGTATCGGAATACCGGAGTCATTTAAAGAAAGTATATATGAACCATTCCGCCAGGCGAGTGAAGGTTTGGCGCGCAGGTTTGAAGGCAACGGACTTGGACTTGCAATCACTAAAAAATTTGTTGACCTGATGAACGGTGATTTATGGTTTGAAAGCAGTGAAGGAATCGGAACAACATTTTACCTTAAACTGAAACGGGTGGATGTTAATTAGTCAATTATAAAAAACCCGCTCACAGGAGCGGGTTTTTTATTTTTAAATTGTTTATGTGTTGTTGAGTAGTTGCAATAGTAAGTTGAGAATGTCTGTTGATATGTTGAGAATGTTGATTTATAAGTTGAGCATAGTAAATCATAAGTTGAGAAGTTTAGTTCATAAGTTGAGAAGTTTGGTTCATAAGTTGAGAAGTTTGGTTAACAGGTTGAGAGTTTTTGGGGGTGTTTTGTGCGGGTTTGTTGGTTTTTTGCCCAAATTGAGGGGTAGTGCGGGAAATTGCGAGGGTGAATGTGTGATGGGTTGATTAGGAACTGTCAAGGAGTGTTTCTTGACAGCCGGGGAACGATGGCTGCGGGTGATTGCCGGGAGTTTAGGAATTGTCACGGCTTGGGTCGTGACAGGCAGTGAAGAATTCAACCATTGAACTCAAACTTCAATTATTTTTTTGGTTTTTTCTTTTTTACTTTCACTAATAATGGCTGTGTGTATTTTTCGTAAAGTTCAAATAAGTATTCAATCCGTTTGGTTTCGTTGGGGAAGGGTTGAGGACGGTAACATAGATCAACTGCTTTGTCTAATTCCTGATGTGCTTTAACTAATGCAGGGGGCATTGTCAACGGATCATATA
>JAEXTA010000157.1 GCA_023453665.1 Bacteroidota bacterium
GGGTAGCAGACGATCCAACATTATCTAAGTACAGAGTATACAGAATAAGGAAAGACTGGCAGTCATTCCCACCTGGACAGCTTAGAACAGAACTTGAAAAAGATTACAATGAATGGCCTGTAGAAGATGGAGCTCCGTGGGAAGATGTAAATGGAGATGGAATATTTACAAGAGGCACAGATAAACCAAAGTTCGAAGGAGATGAAGTATTGTGGTATGTGGCGAATGATCTTGATACAGTAAGAACTGCGTTCACGTATGGCTCACCGCCAATGGGTTTGGAGTTTCAGACAACGATTTACGGATACTTTGCAGACAGTTTAAATTTACTTGGCAACGTAGTATTTAAAAAATATAAGGTCATAAATAAAAGCGATAACGCAATAACAGATATGTACTTCTCTTATTGGACTGATGATGATCTTGGAGATGCAAATGATGATTATATCGGATGTGATACAATACTAAGATTGGGATTCACGTACAACGGAGACAATGACGATGGAGGTGGAGCTGGTAATGCTTATGGTTCTGCACCGCCTGCTGTTGGTCATCTATTCCTTCAATCCCCGGTTGAACCAAGTACATCATATGACAGTGCGTATTACAATGGACGTTGGCAAAATGGTATTAAAAATATATCGTTAAGTTCATTTGTTTTGTTAATTGGTGCATCTCCAATATATAGAGATCCTCTTCAGGGAAATTATCAAGGAACGTTAGAAGTCTATAATTACATGCAAGGAAAGGTCTGGGATGGAACCGATTTCAAAGACCCAAACACAAATCTTTCAACTAGATTTTGTCTATCGGGAGATCCGGGTAATGAAACTGGCTGGTATGAAGGTCCGGGCTGGCCTATAGGCCCTCCGTCCGCTGATAGAAGATATTTTTTATCAACTGGTCCATTTAATATGGCTCCGGGTGACACACAGGAAGTAGTAATCGCAATACTCATTTCAAAAGGTACAGATAACATAAACAGTGTAGCCGAATTGAAACGAGACGCACAAATTTTAATAAATACGTACACAGATAATTTTATATTCAAAGGTGAAATAACTGCTCCTGATGTAAAGACCTATTCTGAAGAAAACAAGGTTGTACTTTGGTGGCAAGATGAAATAGAGTCATTTGATGAAATTGATAAAAGCCTGATGTATAGCGGTTTAACTGACAGCACTTATACATTTGAGGGTTATAAAATCTGGCAGTACAGTGATTCACTTGGGAATAATCCTTTGCTTCTCAGTATATGTGATATTCAAAATGATGTTCAAAATGTTAAAGACTTTGTATTTATTAATGGTTTAAGAGAATACATAACTGTGCTCAACAGTCCAAATCTGGGGCTTCAAAGATTTTACTCTTTTATACGAGATTCTATAAACCGAACTGCACTCCAGGATGGTTCACCATATTATTTTGGTGTAACTTCTTACGCATATTCACCCAATAGTCATTCAAAAATAATTGAAAGTAAACCCAGGATTGTTACTGTCATTCCTGGCAAATCATTAATTGACGTTACTCATCATTATTCGTTAGGTGATAAAATTCCTTTTGAACAAATAACCGGTAACAATGAGGCAATAGTTCAATTGGTTGTCAGAGACCCATCAGCATTAACAGGGGATACTTACGAAGTTGTATTCAGAGATTCGTCATTCAATTACTATTATACATTCTATAACAAAACTACCGGGGACACTCTGATAAAAAACTCAAATGATTATTCTTTGGATGTTAACTATAAAAAAATATTTGACGGAATTAGTCTTGTCGTAAATTTGGAAAACCGGAATTATTTCCAGAGTTATAAAATCAAAAATATTGTTGAAGTAAATGGCCCCGGCGGTTTAGAACTGGATACGGCAAGAAATGTTTTTGAACATCTGAATTCAACTGGCAAATGGATGATCAGAAGTTATGATTTGTCAGGAACACCAAGGGGAAAAGAAGATCTAAAACAGGGTGGAACTAAGTCAGATGATGCTGAAATAAGATTCACCACTCTAGGCAGCGAGTATTATGTTAGTGGAACATCATTTCCTAACATTCTTTTGCAGAATGGACCCAAAGGCAAAGTTCGTGTTCCATTTGAAGTGTGGGATGTAAAACGCGATAATTCCCAAGCATCTGAAAGATTGTACATAAAAGTACTAGACAATGGATTAATCGGACAGGACACAGCCTGGACATTCAGTTCAACACTTAACAGGTGGGAGACTGTTTACTTTTATCATCCAACAATTCCATATTCAGAACCATTGCCAGCATCTTCAGGCACTACGGTAGCGGGGCAATATATGTTCGGACAATTAAGTTTTGTTGGAGAACTACCTGAACCTGGTACAGTAATCCGCATCAACACCTATAAACCACCGGTAACTGGAGATGTGTTTACAGCAGTTGCCACAGCACCAACAAGAAATAATTTTGAGAATGCAAAACAGAATATTGATAAGATAACCATCTTCCCGAATCCATATTTCGGCAGCAGCAGTCTTGAAGCAGGAGGAACAGAGAGA
>JAEXTA010000110.1 GCA_023453665.1 Bacteroidota bacterium
GGTTCACCACGATGGTATAAACTTCCCGGAGTAAATTTAAGAGTTAGAATATTAAATGAGTCAACAACAATTCCGGCTTTAACTCTTGGTTTTGATTCACAAGGCAAAGGCGAATACTTCAGCGAAGACAACCGTTATGCAATAAAATCACCTGGATTTTTCGGCTCGGTAAGTAAAAATTTTGATTTTCTTGGTTACTTAAGTATTCATGGTTCAGTTAACTATTCACTTGAAACAAAAGACGGAGATAACTTTCTGAATTTTTATGCGGGTGTCGAAAAGACACTCGGACCAAACTTTTCACTTGTAGCAGATTATGATTTCTCGCTAAACGATAACGCAAATAATTATTATGGTAAAGGAAACGGATATCTTAATCTTGGCATAAGATGGTCGGTTGGCGAAGGGTTTACATTAGGATTTGATCTTAGAGATTTATTGGATAATAAAAAGTGGAAACCAAGCAGCGCAGATAGATCATTAAGGATAGAATATATAAAAAGTATTTTCTGATAAAGTGAATCATCAATTCTGTCAACATAAATGTACACATCAGTTTATTTTATTATACAAACACATCATAAAATTTCTATACAAGGAAAGTTTTTCACCCTTTTATCAGGCCTGATTTTTGCAGATATTTGATTAGTTTTTAATGGAGGAATTATCATGAAGGCATCAAGATTTACAATATTATTCATAACTCCTTTTGTACTATTAACCTTTGCTGGTTGCTACACACAGTTTGCAACACGGGATTACCAGGAAAGAATATATTCAAACGAGTCTGGTGATGATTATACCAGATATGGCGATGAAAGTTATGACGATACAACCTATTATGAAGATGATCAATCAGGATACGATGAATCCGAAACAGTCATAGAAAACAACTACTACTTCGGTGGTTACCCCACTTACAGAAGATATTACTGGGGATACTATCCATCTGTGTCAGTGGGAATATACTGGGGGCATTCATACTATGATCCGTTTTGCTGGGATCCTTTTTATTGGTCAGCCTGGTACCCCGGCTGGTGTTCGCCATTCTATTACACTCCTGTTTATGTAAGTTATTACCCCTGGTACTACTATTACCCGGGATATTATTATTCACATTGGGATAACGGTGGCGGAATTTATCGTGAAAGAAACAGAGACAGATACGCACTAAGAAATAATGATGGACTTAGAAATAGTTTTGTTTCAAGGGGAAATTTAACCAGAACAAATGACAGATCAATTACAGGCGATTCACGAGGATTAAGGGACAGAGATTTATTACGGGATAATAAACTGAGAGATAGAAACCGAACCGCACTTAATGAACGTGACAGGGTTATTACTGAACGTAAAGATTTGGGAAGAACAAGGGATAACACACGTGAAACGCTTACATCTACCAGAAATAAAAATACAGATCGAAAGGGTTTAACTGACCGTAACGACAGAACAAAAAGAGAATCACTTGATAGAAAAAGAACTGTGAATCCTCCAAGAGTTTTTGACCGCAAAAAAACTGAACAAAAAGAGATTAAAAGAAATGACGGCAATCGTAATACAGGAAAAGACACTCAACGATTTAAAGCCCCGGAACAGAAAAGAAATACAGACATTAAACGTGATACGCGTGGTAACACTAAATCTCCTAATGTGGGAACAAACAGAAATACTAATCCGCCAAGGCAGACCTATAATCCGCCGAGACAGAATAATACACCGCCAAGAACCAATACTACTCCACCAAGAACCGGCGGGAACAATAACAGTGGCTCTCGCAATAGAGGAAGATAATTATGAAAACTATTTTTAAGCAGATAACATTATCAGTTCTGATCACTTTTTCATTAACGGGATGTTATACCGTAGTCTGGGAACCTGATATGGATTTTCCGGATGAATATAATTCGGAAATTTCATCTGATGTTTACTATATGGAAACATACCATGGCAATTATGATTACTTTTACAATTACCCATGGTGGTTAAGCATAACACCCCCAACCAAAGAAAGAGTAACAGACCGGGATAAAAATCCATCAATGAACACATTAAGGAATGAAAACGGCGGAAGAATAAACACTGGCAGCAGAAATCCTGATATTCTTGTTACTCCGCCTCCGACAAGAGATGGAAATAGTAATAATACAAACTCCGGTAACGGAAGTACTTCCGGTAATACTGATAGATCGGTTAACACTGATAACTCCACAAGCACAAACAGATCAAACAATTCGGGGAACTCTCAAAACCCTGTAAGAAATAATGACGGTAACAGAAATACAGACGGAAAGAGAAGATAATGTTTACTCTAAAATCTAAAATATTTACAGGGATATTATTTATACTCATTACCTCATCAGCTTATTCTCAGAATCTTAATGATGCTTTGAGACTGGGGTTGAATGGTTTAGGTTCTAATGCCCGCGCTCTTGGTATGGGTAATAGTTATTTAGCTATAAGCGATGATGCATCTGCAGCGTTTTTTAATCCAGCCGGTTTCGGTCTGATTAAAAGACTTGAAATCTCAGGTGGAATAGAACACAACATTGTAAATAATGAAGCAACTTTTTTTAATAATAAAACCGATTATTCAAACAGTACTACGCAGCTTAACAGATTAAGTTTTGCTTTCCCTTTTCCTACCTTACGGGGAAGTTTGGTGTTCGGACTTTCATATCACCGTACAAAAGATTTTACTTCCGCTTTGAAGTTTGACGGCTATAATCCAAATAATAATTCGCTGATTCAAAATTTAGAAAATACAGACATCCCTTATGATCTGTTCTTAAGTGATGACAGTGGGTATGTTTCTGTAATTAATGGAAGACTAAATCAAAGCGGCGATATTTTAGCAGAAGGTTCAATAGATAACTGGACATTCTCTGGTGCAATTGAAATTCAAAAAAACTTTTTCATCGGGGGAAATCTTAATATTATAAGTGGAGATTATAATTCGGTTAATGATTACTATGAAGATGATGTCCGAGGAATCTATGCAAATGTGGAAACCGCTCCCGGTCATCCAAACACAATGGGTTTCAAAACTTTTAATCTTAATAGAGTACTTGACTGGGAACTTTCCGGCTGGGACTTCAAACTTGGGACAATTTACCAGTTTCATGATCTTGCACGGTTTGGTGTTACAATTCAATTCCCTAAATCTTTTACAGTGAAAGAAAAATTCACGGCAAGCGGGAGTAGTGAATTCACTAATGCATTTTATGAACTTGATTCTGAATACTACTCAGACGAAGTCGAATATGATGTTATAACCCCATTTACATTTGGGACTGGTTTCAGCATCAATATTGCCGGACTTATTGCAAATGCTGAAGTTTCTCTCACTGACTATTCACAAATGAAATTTAAAAATCCACAGGGAATTTCAGAAAGTTATTTTTCAGAACAGAATAAAATTATTAAAAAACAATTGGGTTCCGTGGTTACATACAATCTGGGAGCAGAATATACTATACCTTTAATCGGGTTAAGAATTAGGGGCGGATATTTTGTAGTTCCTTCTGCATACAAGGAAGATCCTTCAACTTTCGATAAAAAATATCTTACTGCCGGTATCGGCTTTCTTACCAGTGAAATGATCG
The DNA here is from genome assembly GCA_023453665.1 of Bacteroidota bacterium. Taxonomy (GTDB): domain Bacteria; phylum Bacteroidota; class Ignavibacteria; order Ignavibacteriales; family Ignavibacteriaceae. The sequence continues at coordinate 3,606 of JAEXTA010000110.1, forward strand.
GTATCGACCTTGGTTATGCACACGGCTGGTGGGAAGATATTGGTGACAACTATTCAGGTCCGAATGGTGAGGTTCAATCAAGAACTTACCAGGAAGTTACAAATGATCATCTTATGTTAACCTTCACTTACAGATTCTAAGTTGAATATTTAGTTTGTTATTATTTATTAAGCGCCATATTTTTATGGCGTTTTTTATTTTAAGGAGAATTCAATCAAAGGTCTTGTTTCCCGAATTGAAAGTAAGGACTATTATCTTTTAACAGGTAATGGGAATGAACTTATCAGGTGCAGCGTACCTGGTAAATTCAAAAAAGATTTTTCACATAAAAAAGATAAACTCTACCGGATGGACATTGCTGTAGTCGGTGACAGCGTTGACTACAGGATGAATGAAGATGGTACGGGTGTTATAACATCAATCGACACAAGAGAAAACTACATATCACGAAAAGCCCCTAAAATCAAAGGTGCGGGTGTAAGGGGTGAACGGCTGGAACAAATTATTGCAGCAAATATCGATAGAACATTTATTGTATCCAGCGCAACTGAACCTTTATTTAATAATAAAGTGATCGACAGGTTTCTGGTACTTACTGAAAGTGCCGGAATATCAGCACAAATCGTTATTAATAAAAGTGACCTCGTTGACAGTGAAGTGATTGACATTTGGAAAAATCTTTATGAATCTATTGGTTATACAGTGCTGATCACAAGCGTAAAAACTGGAACCGGCATTGATAAACTAAAAGAAAATATTCTTGAAGGAAATAATCTTTTTTTCGGTCATTCAGGTGTTGGCAAATCTTCCCTGCTAAACAAGCTTTATTCACAACTTGAATTACGAACTGGTAAGGTTAGTACATTTACTGATAAAGGTACTCATACCACAGTTACATCTATTATGATTGAAGCAGAGCGGAACAAATTTATTATTGACACTCCAGGTATTCGTGAAATTGATCCGTTCGGCGTAAGCAAAGAAAATCTTGGACATTATTTTGTTGAGTTTAACAAGTTCAGTTCAGAATGCAGATTTAACACCTGCACTCATCATCATGAACCGGGCTGCCGGGTGATCGATGCTGTGGAAAAAGAAATTATATCACTTGAGCGATACGAAAGTTATCTTCGTCTCCTTGAATCTGTTGAAGAAGACATACATTTTTGAAATGTTAATTATTTATTTTGACTTTATAAAATCGTTTGAATCTTTTTTAATAAAAATTATATTTGAATAAAAAAAACAGAATTTACAATGCAGGATCCCATAGCTGAAATAAGTACAGCTTTAAATAGTTTTCTTTCAGGTTACAAATCAAAAATAAAAGAAATGCCGGAAGGGCAGGCATTAGTCAATTTTATTTCACCAATTAAAGATTTTCCTTTTCATTCGAAACTGGATAATCTTTTAAAGTTGTTTCCGCGTTCATTTTATTTTGAAAACCCATCCGAGAATTTTTCATTCCTGGCATTGGATGAAATATTCACAATTTCAGAAAACGGCGATGGACGCTTCGCTGCAACCGAAAAAAAATTGAAAGGCTGGAGAGAAAAACTATTAAGTAATCATCAGCAGTTTATGGATATTCACTTCCCGCTGTTTGTGGGAGGTATGAAATTTACAGTTGAACATTCCGATGATGACTGGAAAGAATTTAATGATTCGACCTGGTTTGTACCTGAAGTTGTAATTGTAAAAAAAGACGATAAATATTTTTTGATTTTTAATTCACTTGTTAATGCAACAGCATCGGAAGATAAAACTGTAAAAAAATTAAAGTCAAAACTTGATATCATCCTTAAAATCGAAAATGATATTTCAAAAAACCATTCAGTCAAAGCCATAAATGGAACCTCACCCAAAGAAAAGAAAAAATGGAAAAATATTGTCCAGAAGGTTATTGATAAGTTAAATGACGGCTTGCTTCAAAAGGCAGTCATTTCAAGACAGGTTGAAATTCAGTTAAATGATGAACCATCAATAAGCTTAATTATAAATAAGCTAAAATCCGTTAACGGTCTGTGTTATTTATTCATTTACAAAAACGGAAAATCATCCTTCTTTGGTGCCTCACCTGAATTACTTCTGAGATTAAAAAATGAGATGTTCTATTCAGGCGCACTTGCAGGTTCCTCAAACAGGGGGATAAATGAATCAGAAGATGATAAACTTGCATCAGACTTACTTTCCGATAGTAAAAATTTATTTGAACATAATCTGGTCGTAAATCATATAACAACGTCGTTCAAAAATTTTACAGGTGAGGACCCAATCACTGAAAAATTATCAGTAAAAAAACTTACTAACATTCAACACCTGTTTACTTCTGTATCGTGCAGAAATAATGGAGGATCCAACATATTCAGTCTTGTTAAAGATCTGTTCCCTACACCTGCAGTATGCGGTGTACCGAAGGATACAGCATTAAATATTATTGAAGATCTGGAAACCGAGCAGCGAGGACTTTATTCCGGTATAATCGGCTGGTTTAATTTTGATGGTACTGTAGAACTGGTCGTGGGAATCAGATCGGCATTAAGTACAGGAACAAAAATTCTGGCTTACGCAGGTGCAGGAATTGTTGCTGATTCAAATCCTGACGAAGAGTATAAAGAGACCGAGACAAAATTAAAATCCATCCTCTCCGTCTTCTCAGATCATGCAAAAAGTTAACCGTAATTTTTTGTGGTGTGAAGCTTTTGTAAACCAACTTACTTCTCTTGGTGTAAAATATTGCTGCATATCCCCTGGCTCACGTAATACTCCGCTTACAATTGCCTTTGCTGAAAATAAAAAGATCAAAACAATAATTAATGTTGACGAACGTAACAGTGCTTTCATAGCACTTGGTCTGGCAAAATCTTCAAACAGTCCTGTCGCAGTTGTTTGTACTTCAGGAACCTCAGCAGCGGAATTGTATCCTGCAATTATTGAAGCTTATCAACAAAGAATACCACTTATTGTCTGCACGGCAGATCGCCCGGAATATTTGCTGCAGACAGGTGCAAATCAGACTATCAATCAAAAAAATATTTTTTCAAATCATATACGATATTCTCTTAATGCAGAACTGCCCTCAGTGAAAATGAATTATGTATTGTCTTTTTTATCCGGGGTGCGAAAAGCATTAAAGGTTGGTTTGTTTGATGACAAAGGTCCGGTTCATATAAATCTTCCATTTGAAAAACCACTTGAGCCTGATACTTATACAGATGTTATATCCACCAGACAAAAAATGTTGATTAGTTCAAGCAGCAGTAAAATTTTGAATGATAAGAAAGATTTACTTTCACTGTCTTCCGCAGAAAAAGAATTAGTAAATGATATAATTAAAAATGAAAATGGTATTATTTTTTTTGGTCCGCATGAACCCCGGTTTATGATAAGAAGGTTGACTTCAAGTTTATCACAAATTACGGGCTATCCTGTTTTTGCAGATGGATGTTCACAATTACGATTTGGTCAGCATAACAAACAAAACATTATCACAAATTTTGACAGTGTTTTTCGTTTGTCAAAAATTACAAAACCTGATTTGGTAATTCATTTTGGACGAACACCAACATCAAAATCTCTTGAGGATTTTTTTACTCTAAATAAATGTAAAAGATATGTTGTAAATGATTTTGGTGATAAGGCTGATCCCTCACAAACTGCGTATAAAACTATCCGGTCGACTCCGGAATTACATATTGAAAAAATTCTTTTTGAACTATCCAAAACAAATTTTAAACGGGTTAATTCAGGTTTCAGGTCAGCAATTATTGAAACTGAAAATAAAATTGAGAACTATAAACAAAACTATTTTAGTAAAAAAAATTTCACTGATGAAGTTGAGATTATCCGGAATGTTGTTAGTTATCTGCCTGACAAATCCAATCTATTTATATCGAACAGTACACCCGTTCGTGATCTGGATGCTTTTGGTTCAAAGCTTGATAATGATATCAGAGTCTTTAACAACCGTGGTGCAAGCGGTATTGATGGCATCACTTCAACAGCGATTGGCGTTGCCATCGATTCTAAAAAACCGACTATACTTATTACAGGAGATTTATCTTTTTATTATGATATAAACACTCTCATTAATGTCAGGAATAAGAAACTTCCATTTGTGGTTATACTTATTAATAACAATGGAGGCGGACTCTTTCACGCTTTACCTATTTCATCAAATAAAAAATATTTTGAAGAGTATTTTCTTACAAGACAAAATATTGATTTCAAATCACTCGTCACCGCTTTCGGAATAAATTATTCACTCATCAAAAAACTGGAACAATTGAAATTATCTTTAAGCAAATCAATCAAAGCTAAACAGCCTGTCGTTTTTGAAATCAGAACTGATTCTGAGAAATCACACAGATCACGTCTGGAATTTAGAAGAAGTTTAAATAAACTATTCGGATGATCTAATGTTTGTAGAAACTTCCGGAATTAAAATAAACGTATATGTCTCTGGGAATATTTCTTCATCAACGGATATTATTGTTTTCCTTCATGGCTTCACAGGCTCTGCTGAGGACTGGAAGGACATCACCCAAAATCTCGATAAAAAATATGTTTCAATTTCTATCGATTTAATCGGACACGGGAAAAGTGATTCACCTGATGAAATTTCTTTTTACACCGCGGATTCAATTTCAAAACAAATCTTTGATGTGATTAGTCAGTTTACAAATCAGAAAATTATTTTACTCGGTTATTCAATGGGTGGAAGAGCGGCATTAACTTTTGCTGTTAAGTATCCTGAAAAAATAAAAGCATTAATACTTGAAAGCACTTCACCCGGAATTAAAGATGATGCGGAAAAAAAACAACGTGTCGAATCAGATAATAACCTTACTCAATTTATTCTGACAAATCCAATTGAAAATTTTGTCGATAAATGGATGAACCTCGAAATCTTTGAAACACAAAAAAAATTACCCGCTTTGAAATTAAACGAGCTACGTGCAAGAAAATTATTAAACAACAAAACCGGACTTGCAAATTCTCTCAAAGGATTTGGGACAGGTGTAATGCCTTACCTCCACGAGCAGTTAAAAGATATAACTGTTCCGGTTTTACTCATTACAGGTGAGTTAGATAAAAAATTCACTAAAATAAATTCTGATATGGCTAAAGTGCTGCCGAAAGCTGTCCACAGTATTGTGAATAATACTGGACATAATGTGCATCTGGAAAATACATCATCTTTTATTTCAATTGTTAATAAATCTTTGAATAAATTCTAATTCACAAAAGTTTTCAATATTTTGCTTTAGAATTTTTTAATAAAAGGATTAATACAAGACATGTCATACAACTGGAAAAAAGTAAAAGACTATAACGACATCATATATGAAAAGATGGATGGGATTGCCAAAGTAACAATCAACAGACCCGAAGTAAGAAATGCATTCCGCCCAGAAACTGTTAAAGAAATGATTGACGCATTTGTTGATGCTCGTGAGGATCAGGAAATCGGAGTGATATTATTAACGGGTAAAGGTCCAGCGAAAGATGGTAAGTACGCTTTTTGCTCAGGCGGCGACCAGAGAATTCGCGGTGATAAAGGATATGTTGGTAAAGATGATGGCGTTCCAAGATTAAATGTTCTTGATCTTCAAAAATTAATTCGAAGTATTCCAAAACCTGTTATTGCTCTTGTTGCCGGTTATGCAATCGGCGGCGGACATGTTCTTCATGTTGTTTGTGACCTGACAATTGCCGCAGACAATGCAATCTTCGGTCAAACCGGACCAAAGGTTGGTAGCTTCGATGGTGGGTTCGGTTCAAGTTATCTTGCAAGAATTGTTGGTCAGAAAAAAGCGAGAGAAATATGGTATCTGTGCAAACAGTATAATGCACAGGAAGCAGAGGCTATGGGATTGGTAAACAAAGTTGTTCCTGTTGAACAGCTTGAGGAAGAAGGTGTTGAATGGGCTAAACAAATATTGCTGCATAGTCCAATGTCACTAAGAGTTTTAAAGTCCGCATTCAATGCTGAGCTTGACGGACAACAAGGAATACAGGAACTTGCAGGCAACGCAACACTTTTATATTATATGAGTGAAGAAGCACAGGAAGGAAAGAAAGCTTATCTTGAAAAACGTAAACCGGATTTCAAAAAATTTCCGAAACTTCCGTAGAAGAAATAGAACACAGATAACGTAGATGGAACTGAATTTCTCAGATCAGTTTTAATCAGTCTGATCAGTTAAATCAGTGTCCCATTAGATTTTAATAAACGTTAAAATAAATTTATGATTATAAGTTTAAATGTAGTCGCAATTTGCGACCGCTAAATAACCTATGGTCTAATCTCTATTAATTATGGTAAAGGTTGTAACATCAAAATTTAACTCCTGGATTTTAGCAAGCAGACCAAAAACTTTGTTAGCCGCATTTGTTCCAGTGATGGTTGGATCGGCACTTGCAATCAATCAAAATAAATTTGAATGGCATTTATCTGCAATCGCACTTCTCTGCTCAATACTAATTCAGGTTGGGACAAATTTTACAAATGATCTTTTCGATTTTTATAAAGGCGCAGATACTGATAAACGCAAAGGTCCCGCAAGAGTTTTGGCGAGTGGTTTAATTTCCATTACTGAAATGAAAACCGGAATCGCAGTTGTGTTTGGTTTGGCTTTTCTACTTGGACTTTACCTGGTATATACTTCAGGAATACTGATATTGATTATCGGAATACTCTCAATCATTGCTGGTATAGCATATACTGCGGGTCCGTTCCCGCTGGCATATAAAGGGCTTGGTGACATCGCATCGTTTATATTCTTTGGGTTGGTAGGGACTGTTGGTACATTTTATTTACACACAAATGAAATATCACTGATCGCAATAATGACTTCAGTGCCTGTTGGTGCATTGATTACTAACATTCTCGTTGTAAATAATTTCAGGGATATAGACGAAGATAAAGCAGCAGGCAAAAATACGCTCGCAGTAAAACTCGGTAAAACATTTTCAATCTATGAATTTATCTTTTTTAATGTTATTTCATTTTTAGTTCCGCTCGTGCTATATGCACAATACAATTTTGGGTACTGGATTTTTTTAACCTACATATTAATTCCGCTGGCATTTTTTCTTACAAGGATGTTATATACTCTTAACGGAACACAACTAAACAAAACACTTGAACTCACGGCAAAATTTTCTGCAATGTATGGAATTCTGTTTTCAATAGGATTGGCGATATGAAAAAACTCGAACTCAGTTATCTTCCCTATGAATTCAAATTGAAAAAAACATTTGTTACGTCCGGCATTAGTTTTAATTCACGGAAAGGATTTATCGTAAGCCTTACAAGTGAGAATGGGAAATCAGGTGTTGGTGATTGTGCTCCATTCCCTGAATTCGGTTCTGAAACTTATGAAGAAGCCGAACTTGCATTATCCAAAAGTGAATTACATGTCAAAATTGACAAACTCGATCCGCTAAACAGCATTGAGGAAAGTTTAAAACCGCTTCACCACTTCCCTGCTTTAAGACATGGTGTTGAACAGGCATTGTTGTCACTCGTTTGTTCTGAAATGAACATGCATCTTTCGGAATTATTGAGTGTAAATCCAAAAGACATTGTAAAAGTAAATGCAGTTCTTGGGATGGTAAGTATTGATGATGCAGTTGATGAAGTCAAATCATTTTTAGCAAACGGATATTCAACAGTAAAAGTAAAAACAGGTCGTGATAATTTTGAAGATGATTTTAATCTAATAAAAAAATTGCGTGAAGAATTCGGAAAGAAAATCTCATTACGAATTGACTCCAATGGTAAATGGAATGTTGAAAGCGCAAAAGTTTTTCTTAACAGGCTTGAAGAATTTGATATTGAATATGCCGAGCAGCCTGTTGCTGGTAACGATGAAATGTCAGAGTTAAATAAGTTCACAAAAATTCCTTTGGCAGTTGATGAGTCATTAAGAACAAATGATGACGCACTTGATATAATCATCAACGGAACAGCAGACGTGCTTATACTAAAACCGATGATGATAGGCGGATTGATTCCGACTTTACAGATAATTGATAATGCGAAAAGATCCGGAATTAAATGCGTAATCTCATCATCATTTGAATCAGCAGTTGGAAGAGCATTTGCAACTTTCGCTGCTGCCTGTATTGAAGATGATGTTGCCCACGGTTTAAGTGTCGGTGAATATTTTGAAGAAGACATTGAGCAATTTATTCTTCCGATAAGGAATGGATTTATAAGTTTAAAGAGATAATGAAAAGTTATTTAGATCTTCTCTTCAATTCTTCCGCCTACGAAAAAAACACTCCGGTTCTCATCAACAATGAGAATTCACTTACCCCATTTGAACTCGAACTCGCAATAAACAGGTATACACATACTCTAAGATCATCCGGAGTTTCAAAAGGTGAATTGGTCCCGATTCTGCTTGATGACAATATCAGCTCTATTATTTCAGTAATTTCATTGTGGAGAGTTGGCGCAGTGCCTGTTCCGTTAAGTTCAAAGCAACTTAATCACGAATTATTCAGTAAGCTTGATTTTCTGTATACTCGGTTTTTAATAACTGATAAACTTATTGACAGATTAAATACAAAATCCATAAGAACTATTCCTGTACCATCAAAAGATTTTAACAAACACGAATTAGTTGATCATCACTCACCAGGTGAAGAAGATACTGCCGTTATCATTTTCACATCGGGAAGTACAACAAAACCAAAGGCTGTTCAACTTAGTTTCATAAATTTATTTACGGGTGCTTTTGCTTCTGATCAATTGATCAATCACACTAAAGCAGATAAATGGTTGGCTTCACTTCCCTTTTTTCACATTGGCGGTTTTTCGATCTTAACACGTTCATTGATTTTTGGAATACCAATTATTATCCCCGAAGATATTGATACTAAGTCTATCGCTTTATGTATTGAGAAGTTTCATCCAACTTTAATATCACTTGTTGCAGCACAACTTTCAGAATTATTAAAGATTGATTTTGATTTCTCATCAATTAAAAATTGTTTGATCGGCGGCGGACCATCTTCATCATCTCTGATTGCAGAGGCTATAAATAAGGGCTGGAAAATATCAAAAGTTTATGGTTCTACAGAAACTTCCGCGATGGTTGCAGGATTTTCAGTTAATGATCATCCGGGAAAAATAAATTCATCAGGAAAAATATTTGACGAAGTCCAGATCAGAGTTGTTGATGAATCAGGAAAACAAGTAAGTAAAATGATTGAAGGTGAAGTTCATATTAAATCTGATTCAGTTATGAAAGGATATTTAAATAATCCTGAACTAACATCACAAATTCTGGTTGATGGTTTTTATCATTCAGGTGATTTCGGCTGCCTGGATGATGATGGATTTTTATTTATCACTTCACGCAGATCAGATCTGATTGTTACAGGCGGTGAAAATGTAAATCCTGAAGAAGTCGAAAATGTTATTCTGTCAAATCATTGTGTTGCTGAAACTTCTGTTGTTGGAATTGCTGATGAGAAGTGGGGACAAATTGTTTGTGCTGCAATTGTACGTAAACATAGTTTTAATCTTTCCGAATCTGAATTGAAAGATTTTCTAAGAGAAAAACTCACAGCTTTCAAAATTCCGAAAAAATTTATCTTTCTTGATGAATTGCCCAAAACTCCTCTTGTTAAAATTGAAAAAGAAAAAATCCGCGCAATGTTTACAGTTGAATAATTTTCACTAAATTCCTTCCACAATCCTTCAGAGTTATAACCTTCAGTTAAAAATATTTTTCATTTTAATCAAGGAGTAATATGAAGAGACGAGACTTCATTAAAACCACGGGTGTGGCTGCAGCCGGTTCAATCATTCTTCCGCGATTTACATTCGCAAATATTAAAACGAAAAATGTAATTATCATCGGAGCCGGTATATCAGGGCTTGCCGCCGCATACAAGTTAAAGCAAAACGGAATAAGTGTTACAATTATTGAAGCAAAAAACAGAATTGGTGGAAGAATTTTTACTCATAGTTTTCCTGATGAGAACCTGACCTGCGAACTTGGAGCTGAATGGGTTGGAATGTCACACACAAGATTAATAGAATTGTGCAAAGAGTTCGGATTGGAATTGCAGAATCATCAATTTGAAACTGATTTAATTTTTAATGGAGAATATAAAAAATCAGGTGACTGGGACTTTTCTCCTGAATGGAATAAGAAATATGAAACATTGCTAAAATCATTCAATGAACTTCCTGAAGATTCTCAACTCAAAAAAGATTATGACAAACTTGATTGGTGGAGATATCTCGTAAACAACGGGATAAATGAAAAGGATCTTGAATTAAAAGAACTTCTCGACAGTACGGACTTTGGTGAAACAATAAGACAGGTTTCAGCTTATGCGGGAATCGCAGAGTATGCTGAATCAAGTGAGAAGAACGAAATGGATTTTCATATTAAGGGCGGCAACAGTCAAATAATATTTAAACTTGCTGAGGCAGTGGGAAATGAAAATATTATTCTTAAAACAAAAGCTATAAAGGTTAAGCATAAAAACGGGAAAGTATTTGTTCATTGTGACAACGGTGCATCATACGAAGGCGACAATGTTATATGTACAACACCAACTTACTCATTATTAAAAATTGATTGGCAGCCATCGTTATCCAAGAATTATCTCGAAGCATTAAACGAACTTCAGTATTCAAGGATAATAAAATCATCTTTGCTATTTAAAGAAAGATTCTGGAAGAATGAATCACTTGATATGATAACTGATACATTACCACATTATTTTTTTCATTCAACAAAAAATCAAACCGGTACAAAAGGAATACTTACATCCTACGCAGTTGGAGACAGGGCTTATGTTCTGTCAAAGATGAAACAGGATAAAAAGATTGATGAGATCTGTTCAGCCTTACAACCTGCATTTGGCGATGTGAAAAAATATGCGGAGAATCTCGTAAGCTACTACTGGGGTTCTGATGCCTTGACTCAGGGGGCTTATGCTATTTACAATAAACATCAATGGCTTGATGTACGAGCTGAATTAAATAAAAATCATGACAGGATTTATTTTGCAGGTGAACATCTCGCCGACTGGCAGGGTTTTATGGAAGGTGCTATTAACTCAGGCGAAGAAGCGGCAGAAAAAATAATCGGTACATTTTGAATCGCTTCGGGGCGTATAATTTACGCCCCAACACTTAGGTATTTACACAGCGTTTAATTTTTTGTTTATAACTTCAGGAATATTAATCTTTTCCCAGTTTTTTTTATCAACAAAAATATGAACTGTTTTCACGGTGTTGGTTACTTCCCCGTTTTCATTTTTGCAGATATATTCGAGTTCAAATGATGATGATTTCAATTGAGATACTTTTAACTCAATATTTATCAAATCACCATATTTTATGGGTTTGGAATATGATGCTTCACTCTTAATTATTGGAACAACATATTCTTCATTGTTCCAGTAGTTTTCATTCAGCTTAAAACTGCTTATCAATTCTTCATAAGCTGAGTGACAGTAATCAAATATTTTTGAGTAGAAAATTATTCCTGCCGGATCGCAGTCATAAAAGCTGACTTTTCTTTTGATGGATATCATATAGTTATGATTCAGAAAGTTGTAAATCTTATTCGTACAAATATAAACCAAATCAATTTGTGATATTAACTTAAAATTATATTTTTGCGATAAGGATCAGGAAATAAAATATAGAGGAATAATTGTCGTCCGAAATTAAAGAATATTCAGGCAACATTTCCACGGTTGCCAAGTTCTTATATCTGGTTGCAGGCTTTTTGTTAGTCGCGATTGGAGTAATAGGAATTTTTCTGCCGCTTCTGCCGACTACAATTTTCCTGATTCTTGCTTCAGTTTGTTTTGTTAAAAGTTCACCTCGTGCAAATGACTGGCTTCGTAATCATAAAGTACTTGGCGGTTACATAGACAATTACCAGAATAAAACCGGGCTTACAGTACAATCCAAAATTATAAGTATCGCGTTGTTGTGGATTTCTATTTCACTCTCAGCTCTTTTTCTTACAGATCAATTGTATATAAAGTTACTCTTATTTGGAATTGCTGTTGGGGTGACAATTCATTTATTGATGGTTAAGACAAAAAATAAGTAGATTTTCACGCAAAGACGCTAAGTCGCAAAGAATAGATTATATTAATCTAATATCTTCAAGAAACGGAAACTTGGTTCTTACCTCTTTTACTTTTTCTAAACTTAGTTCTGCAATAAAAATTCCTTCTTCATTTTCAACCGAGATTATTTCATTTCCCATTGGATCAAATACACTTGAATAACCGTTGTAGTGAAGTTTTGGATCGTCGCCAACTCTGTTAACTCCGGCAACATAACATTGATTTTCAATTGCTCTCGCTTTAAGTAATGTCCGCCAGTGTTCTATCCTTGTTACAGGCCAGTTTGCAATGTTTACTATCAATTCAGCCCGGGCTTTTCCGTATTGCCTGTAAAGTTCGGGGAATCGGAGATCATAACAGACCGACAATCCTGTTAAAAAGTCCTGAACCTTTGTAGTGACTGTTGATGCTCCCTTTTCATAATGCAGGTTCTCATCAGAGTATGAGAATGGATGAATTTTTCTGTAATATTTTTTTAATTCTCCGCTGCTTGTAATATGCAGAAGTGTGTTGAAGTATTTTCCGTTATCGTGTTCAATAATTCCGGCAAGTATATCGCAGTTATTTTTTATCGCAAGTTCAGAAAAGTATTTGAAGCTATCCCCTTCCCTTTCTTCGCACATCTCTTTGCTGTTCATTGTGAATCCGGTTAAGGTCATTTCAGGGAGTACAAGCACATCAAACACCGATGTTTTTTTATTCAACAATAAATTTATTTTTTCCTGTGATGAGGATTTGTCTTCCCATACCGGTGAATATTGAAGTAATCCGATTTTCATAAAATTCCTTTTGCTTGTTTTTGCAATATTTTCAATTTATTAGATTCAATTAACCACAAAGTTCAAAAAGCAAATTTCAATAGTATTGTATTCACAAAGCACAAAAAACAACTTTATATTTTCTTCACCCGATAAACTCAGCCTTAGTTTAAGCCTCCGCCTTAAACTCCATCTTTCTCTTATTCTTCATCTTACTCTTATTCTTACTCTTTACCATGAAATTTCGTACTTTCACATCCGAAATTAAATCACTTTTAAATTAGAAAACAGGAAAGATGGGAACAAATAAAAAAATTCCGGTTGGCGTTTTAGGCGCAACAGGAAGTGTCGGTCAAAAGTTTATTGAATTATTATCTGATCACCCATGGTTTGAAGTTGCCGAAGTTGCGGCATCAGAAAAATCAGCAGGTAAAAAATATAAAGAAGCCGTCAACTGGTTTTTATCATCATCTATTCCTGATCAAGTTTCAGACCTGGTAGTAAAAGCATGTGAACCAAATCTGAAAAGTAAGTTAGTTTTTTCGGGACTTGATTCTTCCGTAGCCGGTGAAGTTGAAACAGCTTTTGCAAAAGCAGGTTATATAGTTGTTTCAAACTCCAAAAATCATCGTATGGATGCGGATGTTCCTCTGCTCGTTCCAGAAGTTAATGGCGATCATCTTGAGTTAATAAAAATTCAAAAGCACAAAGGCGGATGCATTGTAACTAATCCGAACTGTTCTGTAATCGGATTAGTTATTGCCCTCAAACCACTGCTGGATAATTTTGGATTGGAGGCAGTAAATGTTGTAACAATGCAGGCATTATCAGGTGCAGGTTATCCCGGGGTTGCAAGTCTTGATTGTATTGATAATGTAATTCCATTTATCGGTGGTGAAGAGCCCAAAGTCGAAGCCGAGCCAAAGAAAATTTTTGGTGCAGTTAATTCAACTTCAGTAAAAGAGTTGGATTTAAGAATAAGTGCACAGTGCAATCGCGTGCAGGTGATTGACGGACATACTGAGTGTGTACAGGTTAAATTATCTAAACCTGCTTCTGAAATAGACATCATTCAGGTATGGAAAAGCTTTAAAGCTGAACCTCAGACTCTAAGTTTACCTCTCGCACCAGTTAATCCGATTTATTATTTTGAAAATGAAAAATATCCTCAGCCGCGTATTCACAGGAACCTTGATAAAGGCATGGCAGTATCGATAGGAAGATTAAGAAAAGACACTTTGTTTGACTACAAGTTTGTGATTCTTTCGCACAACACTGTAAGAGGTGCCGCAGGCGGTGCAATTCTTTGTGCTGAACTAATGAAAGCAAAAGGCTATTTGTAATTTTAGTTTTATTTAAGAACTTTTTCCTCATCTAAATTGTTCACTGAATTACTGGATTACTTTCTTAACTAGATCCCAATTAGTATTTTTACAATCAACTTATAAAGGATTTTCCGTCACTGATGAATAATAACCTGTACAACTTTGAGTTCGAGTTATTTGATAGTTTTATTGATTATTTTTTTGTTATTTCAGAAAAAGGTGAAATACTAAAAACCAATCAATCAGCAACAATAAAGTTTGATTTAAAAAACCCAGACAATAAAAACTTCAATGACCTTTTGGAAGATGCGTATAAGGATAAAACAATTAATTCTTTCCGGAAATGTTTTGAATTAGGTCAAAGCGAAAGAATAACTTCAAAGTTTAAGAATGGTTCATCAATATATGATGTTGAACTTCTCTTCATTCCTCCTTTGAATTCAAGCTCCAAACGTGATTATATTTTCCTGACCGCACATGATCTGACTGAAGAATGGAAAAAAGAAGAGGACCTTTTAAGATTTTATTATGTTTCCGAAAACACGGTAAATCCATTACAGATCACAGATCTTGAAGGAAGAATGATTTATGTTAATCCCTCATTCTGCCAGGTCAGCGGTTTTACAAAAGAAGAATTACTTGGACAAAAGCCAAGTATATTTGGCAGCGGAAAAAATTCCAAACGATACTGGTCAAAAATGTGGCAAACCATAACAGATGGAAAAGTATGGGTTGGTGAAGTAGAAAATAAAAAGAAAAGCGGTGAAGCATTTTATACACAGTTATTAATCTCTCCTATCATTGATCGCGAAGGAAAAGTAACAGGATTTTTTGGCGTTCATCGTGATCTTAGTGAAAAGAAAGTTCTTGAAAAACAATTAATTCATACTCAGAAAATGGAAAGTATAGGCACCCTTGCTGCAGGAATTGCACACGAGGTCGGTAATCCGCTTGCATCAATTTCTGCGCTTGTACAGGTTGCGCAGCGCTCCACACAGGACCCATTTATAAATGAAAAACTTGGATTGGTAAAAAGTCAGATCACGAGGATTTCAAAAATCATTCGTGACCTTGTTGATTTTTCAAGACCATCCAATTACGAATTACGATTGACTGATATAAATCAGAATATCATTGAAGCAGTTGAAATAACAAAAGTCGGGACCAAAGCAAAAGATATAGAATTTAAACTCGAACTGGATGAGAAGATACCGTTACTGCCTCTGATTGCTGATCAGATTCAACAG
The DNA here is from genome assembly GCA_023453665.1 of Bacteroidota bacterium. Taxonomy (GTDB): domain Bacteria; phylum Bacteroidota; class Ignavibacteria; order Ignavibacteriales; family Ignavibacteriaceae. Next base: position 19,059 of record JAEXTA010000110.1, read on the forward strand.
GTTTTTGTTAACATTCTTCTTAACGCTGTTGATGCGATCGCTGAAGTTGATGAAGTACGTAAACACAGAATTGTTGCTAAGTCCGATATTAATCCTTCTGAAGATTCTGTAATAATAACATTCTCTGATTCCGGTAAAGGAATAAATGAAGAAAATTATGTGAAAGTTTTTGAACCTTTTTTCACAACAAAAAAAGAAGGCAAAGGTACCGGACTGGGACTCTGGGTCAGTTACGGAATCGTTAAAAGTTTCCAGGGAGATATAAAAGTTAAAAGCGCATTGAACAAAGGCACTACTTTTATTATTACATTACCAATACATCCATAAAGGGAAAATAATGGCGGAAAGAATTTTAGTTGTTGATGATGAAGATATTATACGTGAATCACTTTCATTCATACTTAAGAAAGAAGGATATTACGTTCAGGAAGCAGAGAACGGAAGAGTAGCTTACGATAAAATTCTCGAAGAATCTTTTGATCTTGTTATCACTGATCTTGAAATGCCGGAAATGAAAGGGCTTGAGCTTTTACAGGAAATTAAAAAACTGAACATTCAAACCTCCATCATAATAATAACAGCATTCGGTTCACTTGACACTGCTATTTCAGCATTAAGAAACGGCGCAAGCGATTATATACTTAAACCTGTCGAGTTCGATGAGCTGCTGATAAAAGTTAAAAGACTCTTTGAAGTAAAAGACCTTGTCCTTGAAAACCGGATACTAAAAAAAGAAATACAACGTAACTTTGATTTTGAAAATATTGTCGGTAAAAGTACAGCTATTCAAAAAATTTATGATATGATTCATACTGTTGCAGAGACCGATTCAACTGTATTGATCA
>JAEXTA010000152.1 GCA_023453665.1 Bacteroidota bacterium
AAACAGGGAGTATTTCAATTGCGGATAATGGTCACCTGATAAAAGGATTATCGAGAGACGGTTTAATTAAAAGACTTGAGCATGCTTTCAGATCACCTGCTGTGAAGGGCTGGAGAGGATTAGTTGAACAGTATTTCAAAACAAAATAGAGTATGCGCGGTTATTCCTTGTTTTAATGAGGGTCGCACAATCCACCAGATTACAACTGAAACTTTAAAGTACGTCGATAATGTAATACTTGTTAATGATGGTTCAACCGATGAATCATTAAAACTCATTCCTGATGATGACAGGATCATTTTGATTACATCAATTAACAATGAGGGAAAAGGTTCGGCATTAAGAAAAGGATTTATAAAAAGCATTGAATTGAATTCGGATTTTACTGTAACGCTTGACGCTGATTTTCAGCATGAACCCGGATGGATTCCCGAATTATTAAGCGGACTTAGTTTTGCAGATTTAACGATTGGTAACCGGCTGAATGATCTTTCAACAATGCCGCTGCAAAGAATAATGAGTAATAAGATCTCATCATTCCTGTTAAGTATAAAAACCGGAACTAAAATAATTGACAGCCAATGCGGATTCAGAGCTTTCAGAACACCTGTACTAAAAAATATTCTTCCTGGTTACAACGGATTTGAAGCTGAAAGTGAAATGCTGATACTTGCCGCCCGGAAAAACCTGCGAATAGCCTCGGTTGATATTTCAACAATTTATGGTGATGAAAAAAGCAAGATCAAACCATTACAAACCATTTACGGCTTTCTACGAGTATTATTTATTTAAATGTTGAAGAAAAAAAATCATATCGTTCCAGGTCTGACAAAAAAATCTGATCTGTATTCGACAGCAAGGATTGTTCTTGACATCAAACTTTTCAATCTCATCACTGCTATCAATTTGTTTTTTAAGAATGAATCGGTGGAAAACCTTCATTCAGTACGGATAGCTTTAAGGCGGGTAAGGTATTCGCTTGAAATATTTACTTTGTGTTTTAACAAAAAAAAATATATTTCGTTTTATAAAAAACTCGAACGACTTCAGGATTTGTCGGGTTCAGCCCGTGATCTTGATGTACTGACTGACAATATGATAAAACTGCAGACTGAGGAGAAAATAAAAATATCAAATAAGATTTTTTCCAGTATCGAAATGAACAAAAAAATTCTGAACGATAAATTGAAACTTGAGTTAATGGAGTTTCTTCATGGAAAAACCTTAAAGGATTTCCAGGCTATTATAAAAAGTAAAAAATAATTTTACACGTAATTTTAAAGGAGGAGAAAATGAAACTAAGATATTTTTCACACTCTGCTTTCCAGGTTACAACTTCTGACGGAGTAGTAATTCTTATAGATCCTTTCCTGGACGGTAATCCAACCTCACCGGTTAAATCAAAAGATGTAAGTGCAGATTACATTATTGTAACTCACGGTCATGGCGATCATATCGGCGATGGATTCTCTATAGCAAAACGATGTAATTCACTTTTTATCTGTGTAAATGAACTGGCAAACTATTGTATTTCAAAAGGATTTAAGGCTCACAATATGCACATTGGCGGAGCATATAATTTTGATTTTGGAAGGGTAAAGTTTACAATAGCACATCATGGTTCGATGACACCTGATAACACTTACGCCGGGGAAGCCTCCGGTGTTCTTTTAACTATTGATGGAAAAACAATTTATCATACAGGCGATACTGGTTTGTTTTACGATATGAAACTGATCGGTGAGATGAATAAAGTAGATTATATGTTATTACCTATCGGGGATAATTATACAATGGGAATTACTGACGCAGTTAAAGCTGTTGAATTTGTAAATCCGGGAATCGCTATACCAATGCACTATAATACATTCCCGGTAATTGAATCTGATCCGATAAAATTTAAATCCAAAGTCGAAGAAAAAGGTTATAAGTGTAAAGTGCTAAATTTCGGAGAGGAAATAATTTTATAATACCCAGTCCGAAATTTGAATCAATATTCCTTATATGAAAAGAATAGATTAATACCTATTTTATCGGCACTAAAATGAGAAACATTAATACTTTACAAAATTCGTTTAATGGCTAAAATAATATCGATAGCGAATCAAAAAGGCGGGGTTGGTAAAACAACAACCGCGATAAATCTCTCTTCATTACTGGCTGCGGCTGAGAAAAAAACACTATTAATTGACATTGATCCGCAGGCAAATTCTTCATCCGGTTTAAGTGTCACAAATCAATCACCATCAGTGTATGAAGTTCTGATTGGCGACAAAAAAATAAATGAAGTCATAATAAACACATACATGCCTTTTCTGGATCTGCTTCCGTCAAATATTAATCTTGTTGGGGCTGAAATTGAAATGGTTGATATGGAGGATCGTGAACGATTAATGAAATCACGCGTTCGTGAGATTAATGACGAATATGATTTTGTGCTGATCGATTGTCCGCCGTCATTAGGATTATTGACTCTAAACGCACTTACAGCATCAGATTCTGTACTGATTCCCGTTCAATGTGAGTATTTTGCTCTTGAGGGATTGGGACAATTATTGAACACGATCAATATTGTCAAACAACATTTCAACAAAAATCTTGAAATTGAAGGAGTATTGTTGACTATGTTTGACACACGCTTAAGACTATCTCACCAGGTTGCTGAAGAGGTAAAAAAATATTTCGGTGACAAAGTGTATGAAACAATAATTCACAGGAACGTTAGAATTTCTGAAGCTCCAAGTTTTGGTAAACCAATAATTTTATACGATGCAATATCTTCCGGAGCAAAAAACTATATGTCGCTTGCATCAGAACTGCTAGAAAAAAATAATAAACACTAGAAAATTATGAGTAAGATAAAACAAGGATTAGGCAGGGGACTTGATGCGCTGATAAGACCTCAGGTAAAAGAAGAATCATTATATGCACCGCCTGAAACATCCTTTGTTCCGGATGATGGTGAACAGCACAATATACTCTCTAAAATTCCGGTAGAAATGATTTCACCAAATCCGTTTCAACCAAGACTTAACTTTGAACCTGAAGCATTTGATGAATTAAAAAAATCTATTCTTGCTAATGGTTTAATTCAACCAATAACTGTAAGACGAATTGGTTATCATCAGTACCAATTAATCTCGGGTGAAAGAAGATTAAAAGCATGCCGAGAAATTGGTTACCGTGAAATACCCGCATATATAATTAAGGTTGATACCGATGAGGCAATGCTCGCCCTTGCATTGATAGAAAACATACAAAGAGAAAAGTTAAATCCTATTGAAATTGCTGCTGCTTTTAAACGTTTAATGGATGAGTGCGGTTTAAATCATGAAGAAATTGCAGAGAGAGTTGGCAAAGATCGATCAACAATTGCAAACTCAATCAGGTTATTAAAACTACCAAAAGAAATTCAGGATAATCTGATCAGTGAAGAAATTACAGCCGGTCATGCCAGAGCATTAATAAATCTCCCCGCTGAAAATCTTCAGTTAGACCTTCTCAAAAAAATTAAAGAGAATAATCTTTCAGTAAGAAAGGTTGAGCAGCTTGTAAAAAAATTATTGACAGATAATTCACCTAAAAAATCATTCAGCATTTCTTCCAAAAATTTTCAAGCAGGTACTTCCTTAACCAGTATAGAAGACAGGCTAAGAAAAATTTTCGGAACGAAAGTGATTTGCCGTCAAAAACATGATGGTGCAGGTGATATCACTATTGAGTTTTACTCAAATGATGAACTTGAACGACTATTCGAACTATTTGATATAATTGATAAATCGTATAACTAATATTATCATCTTCCTGTTATTCATTAGCTCTGTTCAAAGTTTTGCTCAGCAGGATTCAATCGCGGCCAATGAAACACAGGAAGCGGATTCGGTTTTTGAGATGACAAAGTCACCGTGGACAGCAGTTGGGTTGAGTGCAGTTGTTCCCGGGTTAGGGCAAATTTATAATGAATCTTATCTTAAAGTACCTGTTATTTGGGGAATAACCGGATGGTTAGTTTACCTGTGGATTGATTACAATAATGATTATAAGTACTATAAAGATCTTTATGTTATTACAGCCAATTCAAATCATCAAAGGCTTAGAACCGCTTACAGAGATCTTAGAGACGAAGTAAGTATATATCTTGGGCTGGTTTATTTATTAAACCTGGTAGATGCTTATGTTGATGCACATCTTTTCGATTTTACTGTTGATGAAGACTTCCACACAGGATCTCCAATGCTGAATATTAGGATTGGTTTTTAAACTCATGATCCTGAAAAATAATATAACCTGTAAAAACTGTAATACAGAAAATGCTTTATACGAGTTAATCTGTAAAAACTGTAAATCATATATGCGTGAGAGAATTGTTAATTTAGATTTATGGAATATTCTCGCGCTACTTATCGAAAATCCTTCTGCAGCATTCAAAAAAATCATTCAGGCTGAGCATAAAAATTTCATAGTGTTTTTATTGTTTATTATCGGACTTAAAATCCTTATCAATGTTATGTTCGTTTCATTGGTTACAATAAATAATTCCGAAGCTTATTATAATTTCTTTCTTAATTACCTGTATGTCACCAGTGCATTCATACTTATTCTCTTTTTATATTCAATTGTCCTTAAATACATAAGTAAATATTTCACCTTAAAAATCCGGATTAAAGATACTTTAGCAATTACTATCTATTCACTGTTACCTTACGTTATTGGAAGCCTGTTTTTTTTTCCACTGGAACTTATAGTTTTTGGTGATTCTGTTTTTTCTTTAAATCCTTCTCCATTTATTCTTAAACCTTCATTTGCGTATTTACTGCTTGTCTGTGAGTCAGCACTTTTACTTTGGTCTGTCCTGCTGTCAGTCAAGGCTTTCATTGTACTGTCGAATAATACAATATATGGAATGACTGCTGGTATTGTTTTACATATTCTAATGTTTGTACAATTTTATTTTTCTTCAATAATCCTTTTCAACATTTAATTTTAATTTCTATGAGCCAAAATATTTCTCAAAAAGATGCTGAATTATTTCTCCCAACATACAACAGACTTCCAATAGACATCTCACATGGTGAGGGTGTTTTTCTTTTTGACAAAGAAGGGAAAAAGTATTTAGATTTTTTTTCAGGGCTTGCTGTTAATGCTCTTGGTTACGCGCATCCCAAAATTATTGATGCTGTCACTAACCAGGTCAAAAGGTTCGGTCATTTGTCCAATAATTTTTTAACAGACGTTCAGATAGAGTTTACAACTTTATTGTTAAAATATTCGGGAATGTCGCGTGCTTTTCTTACAAACAGCGGTACTGAATCTGTTGAAGCCGCAATAAAATTAGTAAGAAAAGTAAAAGGCCCAGACAAAATTATTTATTCCTTTTCAAACGGATTCCACGGAAGAACCTATGGAGCTGTTTCGTTAACAGCTAAAGAAAAATACCGCAAAGGTTTTGAACCTCTATTGCCGAATACTTCCATTTTAAAGTATAATGATACAGATGACCTGTATAGAAATATTAACGAAAAAACCGCTGCCGTATTTCTTGAATTTGTTCAGGGTGAAGGTGGGATTAATAGTGTAACAAAATCTTTTGTCAGTTCACTTGAAGAACTTAGAGACAAATACGGTTTCATTGTTGTTTCTGATTCTATTCAATGCGGTATTGGAAGAACAGGTAAGCCTTTTTCGCACAATCATTTCGGATTTGAACCAGATATTATTGTATCGGCGAAAGCTATTGGCGGAGGATTGCCACTTGGCGCAATGTTAGTATCATCTTCCTTAGTTAATGGTTTCGAAACAGGTACTCATGGGACTACATTTGGTGGAAATCCAATATGTTGTGCAGCAGGAACAGTTGTACTCAAAGAAGTATTTGAAAATGGTCTGATGGAAAAGGTGAAAGAGAATGGAAAATATTTTTTAACGTTGCTTTCTGATTTGAAAAATAAACATCCCAAAATAGTCGATGTCAGAGGTTACGGATATATGTTGGGCGTTCAACTTGATGAAGATTGTTCTGTTATTGTTAAGAGGTTAAGAGAAAAATTAATTCTTGTAAGTTGTACAAGCACTAACGTAATACGTATTTTGCCGCCTCTGATAGCTGATCAAAATCATATCGATAATTTTGTTTTAATATTTGATGAAGTGTTAACTCAGGCATCAAGATGAACTTCCAAACTGATGTATTAATAATAGGCAGTGGAATTGCAGGATTGTTCACAGCTTTAAAAGTTTCCGAATATGCCGATGTAATTCTTGTCACAAAAAAAAATAAGGCTGAATCCAATACAAATTATGCACAAGGCGGCATCGCTTCAGTAATGTCTCCTGATGATTCGTTTGAAAGACACATAAATGATACTCTAATCGCGGGCGCAGGTCTTTGCAATAAAAAAATAGTTCAAATTACAGTTGAAGAAGGTCCGGCAAGAATCAACGATCTTATAGAACTTGGAACAAAGTTTACTGAAAAGAATGGCAAATTAGATTTGGCGAAAGAGGGTGGACATTCTAATGCAAGAATAATTCATTCGAAGGATCTGACAGGGCAAATAATTGAAAAAGCATTGATAGAAAAAGTAATGAGCAAAAAGAATATCAGAGTATTTGAGAACTCTTTTGCAATTGAACTGATCACCGAACACAACGTACTGCAATTAAAAGAAGCAAAACTTAATAACAGGAACTGCTGGGGTGCATATGTACTAAGTGTACATGAAAATATTGTAAATAAAATTTCATCCAAAGTGACTATACTTGCTACAGGCGGTATAGGGCAGGTTTACCAGCATACAACAAATCCCTCAATAGCTACCGGAGACGGTTTTGCAATGGCTTACCGCGCAGGCGCTCAAATCGGTAACATGGAATTTATTCAATTTCATCCTACATCATTTTATAATCCTGTAAGCAAACAACAGTTATATAACTCATCATTTCTTATCTCAGAAGCTGTAAGAGGTTTTGGCGGAATACTACGTACGATGGACGGTAAGGAATTCATGATGAATTATGATCAACGCAAAGAACTTGCACCCAGAGATATAGTTGCAAGAGCAATTGACAATGAATTAAAAAAACGCGGTGAAGATTATGTGTTTCTTGATATCACACATAAAAATTCTGCAGATATTATTGAACACTTTCCAAATATCTATAAAACATGTTTTGAAGCAGGAATTGATATTACAAAAGATTTTATTCCCGTTGTACCAGCTGCTCACTATGCCTGCGGAGGCGTAGTCGTTGATGAATTTGCTCGAACATCACTTAAGGGTTTATATGCATGCGGCGAAGTATCTATGACTGGACTGCATGGCGCAAACAGACTGGCAAGCAATTCACTATTAGAAGCCGTTGTTTTCGGATATAGAGCGTCCGTAGATATTAAAACCTTTCTCGATAACTATGATTACCCGATTCCAGATATTCCAGAATGGGACGATTCAGGAACTCTAAGTGCAGATGAGAAAGTTTTAATCTCTCATAGTTTTAAAGAAGTAAAACAAGTAATGTGGGATTATGTTGGAATAGTCCGTTCCAATTTGCGTCTGGAAAAAGCAGCAAAAAGAATTCATACTTTGTTTGATGAAACTGAACAGTTATATAAAAAAACAAAGGTATTTGAAGATATACTTGAATTGAGGAATATTATTACCTGCGCCTATATAATTATCAAGTCTGCCCAGAAAAGAAAAGAGAGCAGGGGATTACATTACACATTGGACTACCCTGACCTGAATACTGTAAATGATATAAAAAATACTATTCTGCAGAACACTAACCCTTAGTTCCAAATAATTTGCTGATAATAATTCCATGCCGTAAACCGCGTGTACTAACATTAATTTCTTTGATGTTTTGTTGATCAATTATTTGTTTCAGGATAATTGTACCAGCCAATAATAAATCTTCTCTTCCTTGAATAACATTTCCAAACTCCGTTAATAATTCTTCCTTTGTCATGTGTGAAATTTGGATAATAAGTTTATCAATATCATCTCTTCTAAGAACACTACATTCAATTTTATCCGCATCAAAATCTTTTAATCCCAGTTTTATTGCTGAGAGTGTAGTTGGTGTTCCGGCAACAGCTATGGATAATGCTGAGTTCAGATTATTTGGTAGTTTATCCGACAGGATAGATGAAATCTCTTCCCTTGCCATTTCAATTTCAGCAGCATTTGGTGGTTGAGTGGCAAAATATTTTTCTGACATACTTACTACGCCGAGAGGTAGACTCTTACGAAAATTTATCTTCCCCCCATTTCCGGAAATAATTTCTGTACTGCCGCCACCGATATCAATAACAAAACATTCTTTATTACTTTTATTAAGAGAGGTTGCTCCAAAATATGAATACAATGCTTCTGTTTCCCCATCTATAATTTCAAGGTTCAGGTTGAACACTCTTTTGATTTCCTGGACTATTTCAGCACTATTCTCTGCAATACGGAATGCATTTGTGGCAGATGCGTAAACAAATTCACATTTATGAAATTTTATAATCTGTGAATATTCGTCAAGTACAGTATATAGCTTTAATAAATTTTCATCTGGTATTTTTGATCCAGCCGCCAATCCTTTACTTATTCTCGGCATACTAAGTTTATCGACAACCGTATGCATTGATTTATTTTTTATATCAACATCTGCGATAAGCAAAAGAGCTGTGTTCGATCCTATATCAATAGAAGCAACAATCATATATTTTTTATATTTTTACTACATCTAACATGAATAATATATGAGAAAAAAATCTAAACTTGAAAATATTTTTTTATACCTGAGCGTTATAAGCGGTGCTCTCTGGGCGGGTGCTTACTTGCTGAGACTCTTTATATTCTATTGGTTATTTGAACCTGAGGATTTTGTTCTAAAATCATATATAAATGAATCAACAGTTTCCGCTGTCGTATATACATTACTGCCGGCGCTTACTACAACATTTGTTTTGTATATTATTTTTATACTCTCATTCATAATTTTTTTACTTTCCACAAATCTAAAGTTAAAAGATAACGGATGGTTGTTTATATCTTTATTGATAATAGTTATAACGCTTCCTTTTGAGGCGTATCTGATGATTATTGATTATGATATTATTCAGATGGTTTTATCGAATAGATATGATGGTTTTGGAATCATTCATCTCGTGGTTGACAGGTTTCGTATATTTGGAAACTTTTCTCTGATTGAACTATTCAGCTATTTTTCGATATTTTATTTCATACTATTTAAACCTTTTACGAAAATTAAAAATGAAGCTTAAAGAAAAAGAGTTCGAATCCGTAGTTCAGGAGTTAAAAGGATTAGCTGCTCAACTTGGAGCTGATGTAAGATTTGAGAAGGGTGATTTTAAGGGCGGTTATTGTTTGTTGCGCGATAGTAAAGTCATAGTAATAAATAAAATGACAAATCATCAGCGTAAAGTGATGATTCTATCAAAAGCACTGAAAGATCTTGGGATTGAAGAAATATATTTAACACCAAGATTAAGAGAAATAATTGATGAAATGTCAGATTAAATATGAAAATCCTGATTATAAACGGTCCGAATTTAAATTTACTTGGAAAGCGGAGCAGCAGTTTTTATGGTGATAAAACACTTTCGGGGATAAATTCTGCGATTAAAAAAAATTTTTCAGCAATAAAGTTTGAATTCTTCCAGTCAAATCTTGAAGGTGAAATAATAACGAAATTGCATGAGGCAAATACCAGATTTGATGGATTGATCATTAACCCAGGTGGTTATGCACACACTTCGGTTGCAATTCGTGATGCTTTAGAAATACTAACTATACCAAAGATAGAAGTACATCTTTCAAATTTAGCTGCAAGGGAAAAATTTAGAAATATTATGTTAACCGCTTCAGTTTGCGACGGTTACATATCAGGTTTTAAAGAATATAGTTATATAGCTGCTATTGAAATTCTAATGAAAAATAAATCAAAAAGAGGTTGAATTGATAAATGCTGTAATATTCGATCTGGATAACACCCTGGTTGATTTCATGAAAATGAAAAGACGATCAATCGAAGAAGCTATTCCTGCAATGATTGATGCCGGGTTAAATATAAAACCGGAAGATGCAAGTGAAATGATAGATATTATCTACAAGGAGCAGGGTATTGAGTACCAACAGGTATTTGATATGTTCCTTACTAAAGTACTTAAGAAAGTTGATTATAAAATTTTATCTGCAGGTATAGTAGCTTACCGGCGTGCAAGAGAAGCGGCATTGATTCCATATCCACATGTATATTCAACATTAAATCGTTTGCTTAAGATGGGTATCCGAATGGGAATTCTTTCAGATGCTCCGGTTAAAGAAGCATGGTTACGGCTTGCATCATTAAATTTTCATCATATAATGGACGCTGTTGTAACATTTGATGATACGGGTGAAAGAAAACCAAATGCAGCTCCATTCTTAAAGGTATTAGAAAGACTGGAAGTGAAACCTGAAAATGCTTTAATGGTAGGTGATTGGGCTGAAAGAGATATTATAGGGGCATCGAAAGTTGGAATGAAAACTGCTTTTGCAAAATACGGCGATACTTTTAATACTGAATCTCATACCGCGGATTTTGAATTAAATGATATAAGTGAGTTGATAGATATAATTGTTAAAGAAAACAGATAGTCGTATACATTAAAGTTAATATTTATATGCTGGTCTTAATATTGATTATATAGAGAGTATTAGTTATTTTACTTGCAAAACTTTTGAGATGCGATGAAAGACCTGTCTATCAAAAAACTTTATTACTCCATAAGTGAAGTCAGTAAGATAACTGAAATGGAGCAGTATGTTTTACGTTACTGGGAAACTGAGTTTCTACAGCTTAAGCCGCAAAAAAACCGTGCAGGAAATCGTATATACACCAATAAGGATATACAATTGATTATGCACATTAAAACTCTGCTCAGAGAAAAAAAATATACGATAGAAGGTGCAAAAAAAATTTTAGAAAACTATTCTCCAGATTTAATCCAACAACAAAGCGAACCGCAATTGCATGTTGTTGAGCATGCGGTTTCTGAACTAAAAAAAGAAAAACCATCTGTAAAAAAAGATCTGGAAGAGATAAAATATTTTTTAGAAAATTTACTTAAGACAATTTAATACGGAACGTGGCGCAGCCCGGTAGCGTACTTGAATGGGGTTCAAGGGGTCGCGGGTTCAAATCCCGCCGTTCCGACACTAAAGCTCAGAAATATCTGAGCTTTTTTTAGTTAATTCTCATCTCCCAAAATTGTCCCACAATTCATGCGTACTTCAATAACTACCTTTTTTGTGTATAACACACTGGATATTTTAGAAACCAAAATTTATTGTGTAATTTTATTCATAGAATATTATTCACATTAAATATGATTTTATGAAAAAAATTATTGAATCTGACAAACCAAAATGTTTTTGTGGAGTTTTCGGGATTTATGGATCATCAAATGCAGCGCTTCAAACATATTATGGATTACATGCTCTGCAACACAGGGGGCAGGAAGCCTGCGGAATAGTTACACATTCTTTTAATGATAAAGGCAAACATATTTTTAATCTGCAAAAAGGTGAGGGATTAGTTTCAGAAGTGTTTGAAGACTCATCACTTTTCGAAACAATATTAGCGGGTAGTTCTGCTATCGGACATAACCGTTATTCAACGACAGGATCGAATAAATCAAGAAAAAATATTCAACCATTTGTAGTAAACTACAGACTTGGTAATCTTGCAGTTGCACATAATGGCAACCTGACGAATGCAAAAGAATTAAGAGAAGAACTTGTAAATGAAGGTGCGATTTTTCAAACTACAAGCGATACCGAAGTAATCCTGCATCTGATAGCACGTAGTAAATTGAATGATCAGGTTGAACAGATACGCGAAGCATTAAACAGAATTGAAGGTGCGTATTGCTTAACAATTCTCACCGATGATAAATTGATTGCTGCACGTGATCCTCATGGCTTCAGACCACTTTCGATTGGAAAATTAAACGATGCTTTCGTTGTTGCATCCGAAACTTGCGCGTTTGACATTATAGCTGCTAAATTTCTACGCGAAGTTAATCCTGGTGAACTTATCGTAATTGATGAAGAAGCATTTCAGAAAGATGTTATAAAATCTATAAGAATTAATGATAAAGTCACCGATGAAAAACACTGTATTTTTGAATACATTTATTTCTCCCGCCCTGATAGTTTTATCTTTGGACATAATGTGGATAAGATGAGAAGACGTCTCGGTAAAATGCTTGCGAGAAAATATCCTGTTACTGATAAAGATGGAGAAAAAGTAATTGTAATTAGTGTACCGGACAGTTCAAACACGACTGCCCTTGGATATCATCATGAACTAAAAAAATCAGGAATTGAATCAAGACACGAGATCGGTTTAATCAGAAGTCACTACATTGGCAGAACTTTTATTCAGCCGGGACAGGAAAAAAGGGAAATTGGTGTAAGAATAAAATTTAATATTGTAAAAGGTGTACTTGAGGGAAGAACAATAGTAGTTGTTGACGATTCAATAGTACGCGGTACAACATCTAAACAATTAATAAACCTAATCAGAGAGGCAAAACCCAAAGCTATCCATTTGAGAATTTCATCTTCACCAATTATGCATCCTTGTTATTATGGAATGGACTTCCCAAGCCGGGATGAATTAATTGCTTGTAAACACAACGGCAGCATTTCAGAAATTGCAAAGTATCTTGAAGTGGATAGTCTTGAATACCTGACAATTGATGAAATGCTTGAAGCTGTATCAGAAGCAGACTCTGCCAAATTCTGTACAGCTTGTTTTTCAGGACAATACCCAACCGAAGTCGACTTAAACTTTAAGAAGGAAATGTATGAAACTTAATGCAATTGTTATTTTTGTTCTCGCATTATTTTTAAATGAGTCAGTTCAATCGCAAACAACCTACTTCATAAAATATAAAGACAATGTCAGCTTAAATGATGTTGACAGAAGAATAACTGATAAAACCATCAGTGAATCTGTAAACTTCAGAATAGCTGCTTTACCGGAATTTAACCTGAACTACCTTGCAAAAGGATTGGGCAGGGGAGATGAAATACTTGGTAGGATTGTAAAAATAAATTTTGCTGAAGATGTGGACGAATCCAATCTCAAGTCAATCTTGTCCGTTGATCCTGATATTGAATACATACAAAAATCCACAACTTATAAAATGGATTTGATGCCAAACGATAGTTTGGCATCGCAGCAATGGGCTCTGGAAAAAATAAAAGCATTTGATGCGTGGAATATAACTACCGGTGTTGATACAGTTTTGTTAGCGATCATTGATACAGGTATAGAGTATTTTCATCCAGACCTGCAAAACAAGATTTATTACAATCCAGGTGAAATGGGTAACGGTAAAGATGCAAATGGTATTGATGATGATGGAAACGGATTTGTAGATGACTATATGGGGTGGGATTTTGTTGACCGAGTTGGCGTGCCAACTGATACAAATGCCGGTGACTTTCACAATTGGGATAATATGCCTTATGATAGCAGACAAGGTGCCAATGGAAATCACGGTACTTTTGTTGGAGGTATTGCCGGTGCAGAATTTAATAACAATGTCGGTGTTGCCGGCGTTGCACCCAATATAAAGCTACTGAATGTTCGATCATTTGATAATGGTGGAAGCGGTGAAGA
>JAEXTA010000009.1 GCA_023453665.1 Bacteroidota bacterium
CTTTGCTTGATAATTTTTCCGATGATGAAATTGAAACAGTGATTGCTCACGAGATGGGACATTATAAAAAGAAGCATATCATAAAAGGAATAATGTTTAGTACGGCTTCAAGTTTTTTTACCTTCTTTATTATTGCCAAATTATATGAAACAACTCTTCACATTTTCGGATTTAGTTCACTTGAGCAGGTTGCTGCCATTCCGCTTTTATTTTTATGGGCAATGATTGTCGGACTAATTCTAACTCCGTTAGGAAATATCTTTTCACGTAAGCATGAATATGAAGCTGATGAATATGCAATTGAGGTTACCGGCAAACCAGACTCATTCATCTCTACACTGGAAAAACTTACAGAACAGAATTTAGGAGATAAAACTCCGCATCCTTTTGTAGAGTGGTTTTTTTACAGTCATCCTTCGATAAGCAAAAGGATAAATGCTATAACGAATTATGTCACTCAAAATGTTAAAACAGCAGAAGTTCATCGGTAAAGGAATTTAATAAGTGATGACTTACATCAGAATATTTTTTATTGTTTTATTCACAATGGTTTGTTCGGTGTTCGCAATATTGTTCGCCTTGTTTGATAAAACATATAATTCATATTTCTGGTTATCGAAAATATTTTCAGGTGGAGTTTTATGGTTAAGCGGAATCAAATTGAAAGTAACAGGTTTGGAAAATTTAGAAAAGAACGGAACGTATATTGTTGTTTCAAACCACAGCAGTCAATTTGATATTCCCGCAATGCAGCTTGCTATACCAGTAAGAATGAGTATTGTGTTTAAGAAGGAACTGGCTAAAATACCTTTGTTCGGGTGGCAGCTTTATCTTGGTCCTTATGTAATGATAGACAGAAAAAAATCGGAAGATGCTGTCAAAAGTATTGAACGTGCAAAGTATCTTATGAAAGAAAAAAATGTATCAATACTTTTATTTGCTGAAGGTACTAGAAGCAAGAACGGCGAAATACAACCATTTAAACGAGGAGCATTTTATCTTGCATCGCGTGTTGGATATCCAATTGTTCCGGTTTCAATTTCCGGTGCACAAAAAATTCTTCCAAAAGGTTCATTGAGAATCAAGCCAGGAGTATTGTATCTTCATTTTGATAAACCAATTGAAACTTCCGGTATAGAAACACGGCAGGATGAAATTAACCTCATGCAAAATGTTAGAGATATAGTTGTTAAAAATTACCAGATGCAGGAGTGATTATGTCCGTTACGAAAAAAGATGTTGAACATATTGCTAGACTTGCAAATCTAAAATTTGATGATCAGGAAATCGAAAAACTTACCGGCGAAATGAACAACATACTTTTGTATATGGAAAAACTGAATGAAGTTGATACATCATCAGTTGAACCGTTATCTCATCCTGTTGAAATGAATAATGTTTTCAGGGAAGATATCGTACATAATAGTATTCCAACTGAAGAAGCACTAAAAAATGCACCTTCAAAAGATGAAAAGTATTTTTACGTACCAAAAGTGATTGGTGATAAATGATTTTAATTACAAATCAAAATAACCGTTAAATTCAGGTATGGAAAAACAAATGGTTGTCGGAATCATTCCGGCACGTTTTGCATCAACAAGACTGCTTGGCAAACCACTGGCTGATATCGGTGGTAAACCTATGATACAGCACACCTATGAAAGTTCACTAAAATCAAAACTACTAAACAAAGTCATAATTGCAGTTGATGATACAAAGGTTGAGGAAGCTGCAAAAAATTTTGGTGCAAATGTTTTAATGACACCAAAAGAAATTCCGACAGGATCAGACAGACTTGCTTATGTGATCAGAGAAATGCCCGAAGCAAAAATTATTGTTAACATACAGGGTGACGAGCCTTTTATAAGCGGCACAATGATAGACCAGGCAATTGAACCTTTATTGTTTGACAGATCTATCAGTGTTTCAACACTTGCAAAAAAAATTGAAACAGTTGAAGAGTTGAAATCACCTTCTATTCCTAAAGTGGTTTTTGATTACAACAACTTTGCGCTCTATTTTTCGCGTTCGCCAATTCCTTTTGTGCGTGATGCAAAAACTTATCTAGACAGGTTAAACAAAGCTGATATTTATAAACACATAGGACTGTATGTATTCAGAAGAGAAGCTTTATTAAAATTTACAAGACTTGAATCTACTGACCTGGAACAAATAGAAAAACTTGAACAGCTTAGAATGCTTGAGAACGGTATGAAAATAAAAATTGTTGAGACAGAATATGATACACTTTCAGTTGATACCCCGGAAGATCTCGTACGCGCAAGAAAATATTATACGCAGTTAAAGAAAAATAAATCATGAGCAAAACTAAAAGAATAAACCTTGCAAACATTCCAACGCCGCTTCAAAAAATATCTTTTGAAGGCAAAGAAATATTAATTAAACGTGACGACCTGACCGGAGTTGAATTGACAGGCAACAAAGTACGAAAACTTGAATACCTGCTCGCTGAAGCTAAAAAAGAAAAGGACAATTATATATTTACCTGCGGCGGCGAACAATCAAATCATGCGCGGGCAACAGTAATTGCCGCATCTAAATTGGGTTTCAAAACGAGGTTATTTTTGTGGGGTAAATCTTCCGGCAGAGCAGATGGCAACAATTTTTTTTACAAATATTTTAATGCAGATACAGTTTACCTTGATGACAGGGAATATGAAAATGTAAATCAGGTGATGTCAGAAGCGCGCTCCAGTTTAGTTAAAAAGGGAAAAAAAGTTTTTGTGATTCCTGAAGGCGGTTCAACTTCAACAGGGATTAAAGGTTACGTTGACTTTATTGATGAACTTCAAAATCAAATAAACTTAAAGAAAATAGATGGAATTGTACTCGCTGCCGGTACAGGTGGAACTGCCGCAGGAATACTTGCGGGACTCTCACACAAAAAACTAAACACCAAAGTATATGCTGTTAATGTTCTTTACAATCGTGAAGAGATAACAAAAAAGATAATGACGCTAACGGAAGCTTGTGTGCTTGAACATAATCTCAAAAGCAAATTCTATCCTGAACAACTTGTTGTGCTTGATGGTTATTCAAAAGAAGGTTATAAAAATATATCGAAAGAAAAACTGCTGTTGATAAAAAGATTTGCAAAGTCAACAGGAATTATTTTAGATCCTGCTTATACCGGAAAAGCTTTTTATGCTTTTTATAAAAATTTTATTACTAAGAAAAAAACAGCCACAAATATATTTTTGCATACCGGTGGTATCTGGGGAGTTATAGGTAAAAAAGAAAAATATCTCAATACCTGAAAATATAAATAAGGGAAAATCTGATGAAGAAGGAAAAATATTCTGTGGGTGTTGATCTTGGCGGAACTAACATCAAGATCGGAATAGTTACAAACACCGGAACAATTGTATCAAAAATTTCCCTTAAGACCGAAGCTGAAAAGGGTCCTTCACATATAATCAAACAGATTATTGCAGGTATTTATTCTATACTTAAAACTCATGATCATAGTATAAAAGGAATTGGAATCGGATTTCCGGGAACAGTTTCAGTTAAAACAGGGTTAGTTGAAAGTCCGCCCAATTTACCTGGCTGGGGTCGTGTTGATCTCCGAAAGAAAATTGAAAAAGAATTTAAAACAAAAGTATTTCTTGAAAATGATGCTAATGCCGCTGCAATAGGTGAATTAATTTTTGGCTCAGGAAAAAAATATAACTCATTTGTAATGGTTACTCTTGGTACAGGCGTAGGGGGCGGAATCGTTATTAATAAAAAAATATTTCATGGTGAAACAGGTGCTGCAGGTGAAATCGGTCATGTAATAATCAACAATAACGGTGCTGCCTGTAATTGTGGTTCAATTGGATGTGTTGAAGCATACGCCGGGACAAACTACCTGAAAGATTTTGTACGTGGTGAACTGATTGAACAACCTGATTCAAAATTATGGCATTTCATTAATAATAACTTGAAAGAAGTTTCTCCCAAAAACATTCAGGCTGCTGCTGAAGCTGGTGATGAATATGCTATGACAATAATATTAACACTTGGTTGTAATATCGGAACTGCATTGACTTCCGTAAGTAATTTGCTTGACATTACAACATTTATAATAGGCGGTGGAATATCCGGCTTCGGAAAGCCATTATTAAACTCCATTAAAGATACGGTGGTTAAAAAAGTATTAACTCCCAAAAAGAAAAAGGTTAAGATCATTCCTGCCAAACTTAAAAATGATGCGGGTATTAAAGGAGCTTCAGCATTAGTGTTCTATAAATCGTGATAATATTTATCATATTAAATAAAGCGGGATATTTTTATTTTCGTATATGAAATCATTCATCTTTTTCCTGATTTTATTTTTCTCATCTGTAATTTCAGCACAAAATGCTGACTCACTCAATATTCCCGATTCACTTCTTACAATAACACCTGATTCACTTCTGGTTCAGGATTCTTTGGTTACAAAAAAATCAGATGTTGATACCATAATATATGTTTCATCCGAGGATTCATTAATATTTATGGTAAAGCAGAAGATGATGAAAATTTACGGTAACGGTGAATTGAAATACAAAGAGACAGATCTGAAAAGCGCATCCATGGATGTGGATTTTACTTCCAGCACAATTGAAGCCGTTGGAGTTGAAAGCGATACTCTGCCGGGTAAATATGACGGCACTCCTGTGCTTGTGGAGAAGGGTGAAACTTACGAAGGCTTCAGGATGAAATACAATTTTAAAACCCAGCAGGGTTTTATTGTATCTGCTGGAACTGAAGATGATGGAACAAAATATTCAGGTGAAAAAATAAAAAAGATGGATAAGGAAACTTACTTCATCGAAGATGGAATTTATACAACCTGTACAGAAGATTGCCCTCACTATCATTTCTCCGCAAAAGAAATGAAGGTAATCCATAAAGAACAGATAATAGCGGAATGGATATGGATAAACTTTGCAGGTGTTCCGTTTCCTGTTCCTATTCCATTCGCTGTTTTTCCTATTGAAAAGGGAAGACGAAGCGGTATAATTCCTCCCGCGTTTGGTGATGATGGAAGGTATGGAAGGTACTTTTCGAGATTCGGTTACTTCTGGGCTATTAGCGATTACATGGATTTGAATCTAACGGCAGATTATTATACAAGAGGAAGTTATAACCTCAACAGCAGGTTTCGTTATGCGCAAAGATATAGTTACACAGGAAATCTTGAAACTGGTTATTCTTTCTTTAAAACCGGTGAGAGCGGTGATATTGACAATGAAAGAAGAACCGATTGGAGAATAAAATGGAATCATAATCAGACTATTACTCCTACTTTAAGATTTGATGCAAACCTCGAATTTATTTCAGGTAATTATTTAAGAAGAAACACAACTGATTTGAATGAATTGTTAAGGAATGATATAGTCTCAAACGCTACAGTATTTAAAACATGGGAAGAATCCGGAATAAGTTTATCTGCAAATTACAGCAGAACACAGTCGCTTGAAACCGGGAATATAAATGAGGTGCTTCCGAGTATTTCATTCAGTAAATCCCAGATGTATCCGTTCCAGCGTAAAGGTGTTGCTGGTGAAAAAAAATGGTATGAAACATTTGGTGTCAGTTATAATTCTCAGCTACAAAACAACAGAGTTAAAACAGGCGGGGACTTAAAAATACGCGGGGCAATCAATCACAATATATCAACCAGCTTTGCACCAAAAATTGGTTACTTTAGTATAACCCCAAATTTCAGGTACCAGGAAAGATGGTATAATAAAATGGTTGAGAAAAGAATTACTGGTGTTGATACATCAGGAAATGATATTGTAACCACGGATGATGTTCATAAAATAAGTATGGTCAGAACATTCGGACTTGGTGTAAGTGCCTCAACAAAACTATACGGTATATATCAGCCTAATTCACTAGGGGTAAGTGCACTCAGGCATACCATCAGTCCGTCAATCTCATATAATTATGAACCTGATTTTTCAAAACCCTTCTGGGGATACTTTACTTCATACACTAACTCCAAAGGTGAAGAGGTTAAGTACAATAAATTTGAACGCGAATTATTCGGCGGTTTATCTCAGCAGGAATCACAAAGTATATCATTCCGTGTTTCAAATATTTTTGAAATGAAGACAATGGTTGACCCAACTGATACAACTTCAAAAGAGAATAAGATACAGTTACTTAATCTTGATGCATCTATGGGATATAACTTTGTAGCTGATTCGCTGAAGTTCTCGGATTTGAATTTAAACTACAGAACACAAATCGGACAG
The DNA here is from genome assembly GCA_023453665.1 of Bacteroidota bacterium. Lineage (GTDB taxonomy): Bacteria > Bacteroidota > Ignavibacteria > Ignavibacteriales > Ignavibacteriaceae. The sequence goes on from JAEXTA010000009.1 coordinate 6,255, forward strand.
TACCTGAGTTTCTCAGGCTCATCTACATATTCACTTTATGATTATGATCAGGAAGGCAGAAGGATAAATAAATTTTTAATTAACCAGGGAAAAGGCCTATTCAGACTAACTCAGTTCCAGTTTTCAATATCAACAAGTATTTCAGGTGACCGGCTGACAGGCACCGATGGCAGTACAGGAAATATTTCCGCCGATGAGGATCAATATCAGCTTGGCAATACAGGCAGTGTTTACCAGGGGATCTATAATGAAAAAGATGCTGACTTTTCAATACCCTGGGATTTATCTCTGAACTATAATTATTCAGTGTCAAAACTCAATCCGCTCAATACATCTAAGTATTCAAGTATTAGTGGAAGTTTTAACTTTAACATTACAGAAAAATGGAAGCTGTCTTTTACTGGAAGTTACGATCTGGAACAAAAAGAATTTGCAGCACCGCAAGTAAGGATATCAAGGGATCTCCACTGCTGGTTAATGAATTTCACATGGAATCCCATTGGACTTTATCGCGGTTACAGGTTTGAGATAAGAGTTAAAGCACCGCAACTCCAGGACTTAAAGGTTACAAAACGCGATGAGTTCTTTGACGGAAGATGATACCGATGAAAACTTTTTTGATAGACGGAAATAATGTTATAGGTAAGGACAGCAGGCTTAAAAAAGTTCAGCAAAAAGATAAACAAGCTTCCCGTGAAAAATTAGTTAACCTGGTTGACAATTATTTTCATGATAAAAATCAAAAAGTGTTTATTCACTTTGATGGATTTAAATCCTCACCGATAAATTCGACAAAAGCAGGTATCATTTATTCAGATTCTAAAACTGCAGATGATACTATTAAAAGACACATCGAACAGCTTGCCAACAAAAAAAATACAGTTGTCATTACATCAGACTCAAATCTTACACAATTTGCAAAGGTATGTCATTGCGGACATATTTCTTCGGAAGAATTTCTTAAACTCATTTCGCGAACAACCACAGATGATGAGCAGAAAAAGATTGATGAAATGAATGATATTAACTTATTCAAGAAAATATTTGAAGCTGAATAAAGTTTGCACAGGCAACTTCATTATAATGGATTGGATTATTTGTGTTATGATCATCACGAATAAATGATTATATCCGTTTTGAAAAATTCAAAAAAAAGTCTTGTGAACTTAAAAATATTTAATATTTTAGGTACGGAAATACTCACACTTGTTGAAGGGGAACATACCCCGGAATCTACCTTACGAAATTTGACGGAACCTTTTAAATGCGGTATATATTTAATTAAAACATGCACTGCAGTTCCAGTAATACCGGAATAAATATTTCTGAAGTAATTATTCACAAAAAAAATCATTTAACTAATTCCAATTCATTTCAATCATAATAAGAGAGGTAAAATGAAGAAGCAAATAACCACTTTGGTTCGAATGATGATAATAGTCCTGTTGACTTTTATTGGATTCGCGGGGATTACTTATGCGCAGCATATAGATAATCCTTATGTGGATCACGTACCACAATGGATGCTTGATGATTATTATCCGTCAGACAGTGAACTTGATGTTATTACTACACCGGACGGTTATGATAATTTTGACTTAGGTGTTGCATTTGCGGAACCGCACGTAACAACTAACCCGTTAAATCCGCTTCAATACTTTGGAGCTTATAACACAAACACTGCATACAGAACTACTAACGGACATGACTGGATTACTTCCACTCCTCCCTTTGGCGTTTCTGCTAACGGCGATCCTGTGACTGCTTATGACAGTCTTGGAAACTTATATTATGAAACAATGTTTGGTGGTATAACCGGTTGTAAAGTTATCAGGTCAACTGATAATGGTGCAACATGGGGTGCTTCAGTAACTGCAATCAGCGGGAATGACAAAAACTGGATTGCTGCTGATCAATCAGCCGGTCCTTATTCAAACTATGTTTACACCACAATGACAAACAGCGGATCTGGTAACTTTGCACGAAGTACAAATTTTGGTGCTTCCTTTACAAATACGGCAACCTTTGCAACACAGACTCTGCCCGGAATGATGGTCGCAGTTGGACCCAACACTGTCGGAGTAGATGTACCAGGTGGATGTGTTTATGTGGTAACACATTCTGGAACTAATGCCGCAGGTATTTACACATTTTATCGTTCAACAAATGGTGGACTTAACTTTACACAGCAGTCACAGCACCAATTCTCAAACCTTATCGGAACACAGATAAGCGGACGTTCAACCGTACAGGGAATGAGATGCCGTCCATATCCTTTTATCGCTGCTGACAACAGTTATGGACCTAACCGCGGAAGACTATATCTTGTTTATGCATCAAATAATCCTTCAGGCAGCGGAAATAAATCAGATATCTTTTTACGTTATTCAACAGATCAGGGAGCTACCTGGTCTAATGCTGTGATAGTTAATGATGATCCGAATTCACAAAACAATTTTCAGTTCCATCCTGCAATCTGGTGTGATAAACAAAACGGAAGATTGTATATAAAATTCTACGATACCAGAAATGTACCTACAAGTGACAGTATGGATGTTTACGCCACTTATACTGATGATGGTGGATTAACATTCGCACCCAATCAAAAACTTACTAACAGGAAAATGAGAATTAATATTTCCGGCGGCAGCGGTCCAAACTACCAGGGAGATTATGATGCTATAACCTCATCGGGAAATGTTTCGCTTGCTATGTGGACAGATTTTCGTAATGGTGGATATGGAAGTTTTGTTGGTTATTTTCCTGACTTCGCGATGCTGATGTCACATACCACTGACACAGTATATGTTAACAATGACAGTACGATGTTTAGCGTGAACGTTCCGGATGTTAAACTATATGATGATGTAGCAAACTTTACAGCAGTTGTTACACCACTCCCTGCTTCAGGAACAATTACTGTTACACCGGTTGGTACTGGTTCGTTGTCAACTTTTCCGGGTTCGGTCCAGTTCTGGGCAAGAACCTCAGGAAATGTAACTCCGGGCAATTATACAATAACGTTCACAGGTGCAGGTCCGCAGGGAATTCCTGTTCATAGAAGAACAGTAACATTGCATGTCTCCAACATAATACCTGTTGAACTTGTATCATTTAATGCTTCAGTTACAAAAGAAGCAATAAATCTGAGCTGGGTAACTGCAACTGAAGTAAATAATCAGGGATTTGAAATTGAAAGATCAATCGAAAATAATTCGATTCGATCTGAATATGAAAAGATAGGGTTTGTCGATGGCTTCGGTACAACATCTGCACAACAATTATATTCGTTTGTCGATAAAGATGTTGCAACACCAGGAAGATATTTCTACAGGTTGAGACAGGTTGATTTTGACGGCTCATTTGAATACTCATCTGAAGTTGCTGTCGATATTGACAAACCACTTGTTTTCAAACTTGATCAGAACTATCCGAATCCATTTAATCCATCCACTACGATTAGGTACTCGGTACCGGTGAGCGAACTGGTTACATTAAAAATTTATGACATACTTGGAAACGAAGTAGCGATACTCGTTAACGAACAGAAAGAAGCTGCTTCTTATGAAGTTAAGTTTGATGCCAGCCAGCTTTCAAGCGGTATTTACTTCTATAAGATACAAGCAGGAAGTTTCAGCGATACAAAGAAGCTTATGCTTATGAAGTAGTTTTATGTCAAACGTCAGATGTGAAAAGTCAGACGGTTAGAAAATTCAATCAGTATTAAGGCGATCAGTAATGATCGCCTTTTTTATTTTCTTATCGAATCTTACCACATAATTAATTAAGTTTATTACCGTGTCATTCTAATGGTTAGAATTTTTTCGAATAGAAGTCCCAAACAAGTTGTGAGGTTAAAATGAAACTTTTATTGACTGTATTATTTCTCTCGTTGAGTATAATTCTCATTGCACAAAACCGGAGTGAAGTCCGCGATGTAAGCAAAGATGGTAAATCAGTTAATGTTTATACCAAGGGTGATCCGGTGGAAATTATTCAGACTTCAACAACACTGGCAGCTCCTTTTGGCACAACACCTGACTGGCAGGCAAAGCGTGAACGGCAGATAGGTGGAATTGCCTGGGGTGATTACGACAGCGACGGTGATCTTGATCTTGCAATAGGTTGTTATTTCAGTAATTCATTCCCCCCGATCAATCAATATGAAACAATGATTTTCAGAAATGATAACGGCATACTTGATACTATACCAGCATGGATTTCAACCGATCAAAGATCGACTACCGATGTTAAGTTCGCGGATATAAATAAAGATGGTTATGTTGAACTGTTAGCTGCTAATGGAAATGAAAGTTATGTGCCATCAGTGATTTACATGAATTCAGAAACAGGCTTGCAGACAACTCCTTCCTGGATTTCCAATGACGCAGCATGGACAGTCGGCGCTGCTTTTCATGATGTAGATGGGGACGGTGACCTTGATCTTGCATTTGCAAACCAGGGTAACTCGGTAATTCCAACAAAACCAATACAGATATTTTTTAATAACAATGGTAATCTGTCAAATACTCCGGGTTACTCATCAGCAGATGAAATGATAACCAACACAGTAGCTTTTGCAGATATAGATAATAATTCAGTTAAAGACAGTATGATGGTTCTGATCACTTCAGTTCCTTCTAAAGTCTTACATCTTCAGTTAACTAACATTGTAAAAATTGATTCGATAAAAATTAACGGTGTACCAACTACAAATTATTGTTACGATGCCCTGAACGGATGGATATCATTCGCAATGAATATAGACCCCGGCGATCTGATTGAAATGAGATTTAAATATATGGTTAAAGGTGATATGGCTGCGTGCAAATGGGTTAATTATCAAAGCGGAATTTATTTTAATAATAATGGTACGATGTCCACTCTCCCTGGTTGGACAGTGGGAAACACAATCTCACAAAAAGGTGCTGGCTGGGCTGATTACGATAATGATGGTTATCTTGATCTCGCATTTGGCGGAAGCGGAAATTCAACAGTGATTTACAAAAATAATAACGGTGTAATGAGCAGTTCACCCGTATGGAGTTCAGCAAGTACTAGCACTTCAACACAGGATCTTATCTGGGGCGATGTTAACCGTGATGGTTATCCCGATCTGGCTGTTGTTCATTTTGGTTTCAGAAGAACGGAAATTTTTATGAACGACAATGGAGTAATTGAAACTACACCTTCGTGGACATACATCGCAGAATCATCAAGCAATGCTATTGCTTTTGGTGATGTTAATGGTGACGGTTACCTTGATCTTGCAATCGGTACGGCAAGAGAACCGGTTATGGTTTTCATTAATACTTCAGCAGTTCCTGTCGAACTTGCTTCATTCACCTCAAGTGTAAATGGAAATAGTGTTACACTTAAATGGTTAACAAATTCAGAAGTTAATAACAGCGGATTTCAGATCGAACGAAAGTCACACAATAATTCGGACTGGCATATTATCGCTTTTGTCGATGGTTATGGAACTACGACTGAAAATCATTCATATTCTTTTGTTGATAAAAGTTTGCCAAACGGGAAATATCAATACCGGTTAAAACAAATTGATTATGATGGTTCTTATAAATATTCAGATATAGTTAATGCGGAAATTAATGTTGTCAGCGAATTTATCTTGAAGCAGAATTTCCCAAATCCATTTAATCCTTCTACAAAGATTGAATATGTAATACCGTCAAATTTGAATGAAGAATATTTTAATGTCATTCTGAAACTATATGATATACTTGGGAATGAAGTATCCACACTTGTAAATGAAAATAAAACTTCAGGCAGTTATGTATATGAGTTGAACTCAAAAAATCTTTCAAGTGGCGTTTATATTTATTCCTTAATTGTTGATAGTGAAGGACAGAATATTTTCAGAGATTCATAACTAATGTTGATGATTAAATGACGGTGTTATTTAATTTGAAATCCCGCTTTGAGGGGATACTCATTAAATAATATTTTCTGTAAGTTTGGAACAGCCGTTGGCAGTTTTATCAACTGCCAACAATTTTATAATAATTTCGGGGCTGTTATAATGAACAGATATTTACTTAGCGCAATTCTTATTTCAATTCTTTTTATCCAAACCGGATTTACACAGAATATTGTCGATGAAATTTTCAAAAACAAAACAGAAATTTATTTCAGTTTCACCATTTCAGACAGGTGGGAATTAAATTCACTTACAAAAATAATTTCAATCGATGATGTAAAGGATAAAACTGTATATGCTTATGCAAATAAAGAAGAGTTTAAAGAGTTTTTCAGACTCAATTACGATTACAAAATTCTGCCGCATCCCGGAACTCTGATTAATCCGGAAATGAGCGATAATATTGATGATATAACTGATTGGGATTCTTATCCCACTTATGATGCTTATGTTAATATGATGAATATGTTTGCTATAAACTATCCCGGCATTTGTAAAATTGTTGATGCAGGAAATACGATACAGGGAAGAAAAATTCTTTTTGCAGTGATATCAGATAATGTAATGGTTCATGAAGCCGAACCGCAGTTTATGTTTTCGTCATCTATGCATGGTGATGAAACAACAGGATACGTTCTAATGTTAAGACTGATTGATTCACTTTTAAGCACATACGCAACTAATCCTAGAATAGCAAACCTTATCAACAATGTGGAAATATGGATCAACCCTCTTGGTAATCCTGATGGAACCTACAGAACAGGGAATTCCACAGTGAATGGTGCAACACGCTACAATGCGAACAATATAGATGTAAACAGAAACTTTCCTGATCCTGCAGATGGACCACATCCGGATGGTAATGCATGGCAGCCGGAAACAATTGCAATGATGAACCTTGCCTACAACAATAACTTTGTTTTATCAGGAAACTTTCATGGTGGTACTGAAGTAGTGAACTATCCCTGGGATACATGGTCACGTTTTCATCCTGATGATAACTGGCTGCAATTAATTTCTCATCATTATGCAGATACCTGCCAGGCAAATGCTCCTGCAAATTATATGAACGGGTACAATGACGGTATTACAAACGGGTATGCCTGGTACCGTATTACCGGTGGCCGCCAGGATTTTTTTACATACTTTGCAAATGGCAGAGAAATAACATTTGAAATTTCCGATACAAAATTATTATCTCCATCACTGTTGCCGGCTCACTGGAATTATAATCGTAAATCATTTCTTACTTATATGGAAAATGTTTTGTATGGAATTAGAGGAGTAGTGACAGATACTTCAGGCAATCCGTTAAAGGCTAAAATCACAATTCTCAATCATGATACGGATAGTTCATTCATTTATTCAGATTCAGTTTATGGTAATTACTACAGAATGATTTACGCCGGAACTTATAACATTAAAATTTCAGCACCCGGATATTATGATCAAATAATAAATAATGTAATTGTTCAAAACTTACATGCTACTGCACTTAATGTGGAACTTGTTCCAACAACTATCGTCCCTGTTGAACTGGTATCATTCACGGGAGTACAGAAAAATTCTTCGGTAATTCTCAATTGGATTACATCCTCAGAAAAAAATAATAATGGATTTGAAGTTCAGAAGAAAACGTTATCAGAGGGGAATCAGCCGGTCTGGAAATCAATCGGTTTTGTTAAAGGCAGCGGAACTACAGTTCAGCAGAATGAGTATTCATTCGTTGATAATGAAGTTGAATCCGGGAAATATATTTATCGATTAAAACAAATTGACTTTGACGGCAATTACGAACTTTCGAATGAAATTAAACTTGATGTAGAAATAATTGGTGAATTTTCACTCAGCCAGAACTATCCAAACCCATTTAATCCATCAACAGTAATAACCTACCATATACCTAAAGAATCTCATGTATCATTAAAAATATATAATGCCCTGGGTGTTGAAGTAGAAAATCTTGTTGATCAATTGCAGCCTCAAGGTTTACATAAAATAACACTCAGTACTGATAGCCACTTTGCCAGCGGCATTTATTTCTATTGTTTGGTTGTTAATGGAAATAGTTTAACCCGGAAAATGATATTGCTAAAGTAAACAGGAAAATATTTCTTTTTATATAAGGATATTTTTTTTAATTTGAGGTGTAGTGAGAAATCACACACCTCTTTTTTTACCATTACGCGAAATAAATATGAAAATATCTCTGACAATTTTATGTGTATTTGTATCGTTTATGATTTATGCCTTCTCCGGTCTTTATGAGACAGACAGGATAGGTGCAACCCAGCTTAATGGCAATGGTTGTGTTTGTCACAGTCTTGAGGAAGATCCTGAAGTGGTTGTATGGATTGAAGGACCCGATACATTAATGGCAGGTCAGACTGGTATATACAGAATGTTTCTTACGGGTGGTCCTGCTGAAGCAGGCGGTTACAATGTTGCCGGCAGATTTGGAACAATGGGACTGCTTGATACACTTTCTGTATGGGATTACCGTGAACCCGGAGAATTAACACAGGCATTTCCGCTTCCTTTTCCATCAACAACAGATACAATTTTCTGGGAATTTGCATACACTGCATCAGATTCATCTGACACTGATACAATATACTCTTGTGGTTTAAGTTTAGTCTGGGATGCTATCCCTGATTCAAATGACAGGTGGGCGTTCGGACCCAAATTTCCATTAACAATTATTGAAGACAATACACCAGTTGAACTAATAACATTCAGGGTTAGTGTGAATGAAAAGGGAAATTTACTTTCCTGGGTTACAGGTTCTGAAATTAATAATAAAGGATTTGAAGTTCAGAGGTCTGATAATGAATTGGGTTTCATAAATAATAAATTCGAAATACTCGGATTTGTAAACGGATCAGGAACTACCACTTCAACGAGTTATTATGAATTTCTGGATAAAGAAAGAGGAGGCTTTTTCTACAGACTCAAGCAAATAGATTTTGACGGAAGTTATTCTTATTCAAACACTGTATTTGTAGAAAGATCATCATCAACAATAGATGGTTTTACATTATTCCAGAACTACCCAAATCCATTTAATCCTGAAACAAAAATATCATTCAGTTTACCTGCTGAAAATGAAGTAACACTCTCTATCATTAATATAAATGGAGAAAAATTATCTGAAGTTTTTAAGGGAAGACTGAATGAAGGAAATCATCAATTTAATTTTAACGGCGGGAACTTATCAAGCGGAATTTATTTTTACACACTTGAAAGTTCAGGACAAAAGCTGGTAAAAAAAATGCTTCTTATGAAATAATATCAGAAAGAGGCATGAAAATTTAATATAAGACTTGAAGGCCTGTTAACGGGATTATCCACTCCTGCTGAAATACCCCAGCTTAATTCTTCCGACAAACTTTTATTATGTGAAGCTACTAACCGAACAGCATTGATTGCACTTGCAAGCCTGTTAATTAACATAGCGCCGACAACAAATCTTAAATTATTATATGTCTGTTCACTGGAAACCCAAAGATTTCTGTAAGTCTTCCTGCTATCATTTGTTTTCCAGTCCCACGCAAATGAAGTACTAGTATACATTTCACTAAAGTTTCTCTCAAGAGCTTTTTCAGTATTATACTCCTCAACATTAATATATTCACTTATGATGGCGTAATACTCATCGTCTTTTCCGTTTGTATTAACTCCGGCGTTTGATGCTGCGTAAGATATATAACGATCCTTCTGCCAGTTACCGTAGCTGTCCATACCAATATAAGTTAACCACAATGCACCTTCAGCTATAGTAAAATATTTTCCCGATGTATATGAACCGGCATAAAGTTCGCCCATACCAGGAAGAAGCAAAGAATATATAACAGCAAGACCAACACTTTTCTTTGTCTTTTCAGGTATCTCAACGGGCTTATCGTCATTCAGAGCACTGGTTGATTTAAAATTTTGTTCAAGCTCAAGCTGTGATTTCTGTTCCATTGTTTGAGCATTTAAGAAAATCTGGGTACTCAGGATTAAAGCGAAGAATATTTTCATGTTTTTTAATTTCAATTTTAGAATTAAGAAGCTAATAAGTCAATTGAATTATTTGTATCTGCCGGTTTACAGGTAAACATATCTCCCTCTATTCCGGAAAGGATAACATCCGCAAATTTATTTTCAAGAGAAAGATTATTATCGATATTTACTCTTATATAATTTGATGTAAATCCTTTTATGGTATTGTCTTTATAAGATTCAAACAAAACTTTTTGCTTGGAAGAAATCATACTTTTATAAAAATCATACTTTTTCTTTGTACTTAAAATTCTTAGCCTGTTATTTCGTTCTCTTCTGATGTTAACTTCTATCTTATTATTCATATAGATTGCTTTTGTGTCCGGTCTTTCAGAATATGTAAAAACGTGAAGATATGATACCGGTAATTCATTAATAAAATCATAAGTTGTTCTGAACCTGGTTTCATCTTCCCCCGGGAATCCGACTATAACATCAACTCCAATTCCGGCATCTGAAATTTTTTGTTTCACTTTGCAGACTACTCTTTTATAATCGTCGGTTGTATATCTGCGTTGCATTAACTTAAGTATCTCGGGGCTGCCGCTTTGAAGAGGAATATGGAAATGTTTGCAAAGTTTTTCTGATTGCGAAGTGAGCGTTATTATTTCATCGCTCAACAGGTTTGGTTCAATAGAACTGATCCTTATTCTGAAATCACCATCAATGTTTATAAGTTTTTCTAGCAGCTTTACCAAAGCAAAGTCAGAGTTATTACCATAATCACCGACATTAACGCCTGTTAATATAATTTCTTTATACCCCGTATCAATAAGCTTTTTAAATTCGTTCACTGCTTGTGCCGGATCCATACTTCTGCTGAAACCTCTTGCCAGGGGGATAGTACAGAATGAACACTTATAATCACAGCCATCCTGAATTTTAAAATAGGCTCGTGTTCGTGAATCAGCATCAGTAGAATGTGCCTGACCAAATTCATTCTTATCGCTTATTTCCCCGACGTGGACACAGGCAATATCTTTCTTATTAAAACTATCAAGTAAGGAAAAAAGTTTAAATTTTTCATTACTGCCCAGGACAGCATCAACACCTTTAATTGAAGATATCTCATCTGGTCTTAGCTGTGCGTAGCAGCCCGTTACAATGATAAAAGCGTTGGGGTTTTTCCTTTGTAT
>JAEXTA010000085.1 GCA_023453665.1 Bacteroidota bacterium
CAACAGCTTTAACAGGTATTTCATCCGCTGTAGGTGAAGGCGCGATGGCAATCAGGTTTGTAAGGAAATACCTTGAGGAGATGTAAACTGATTACTATTTGTGACTTCTGAATAAATTTTACTTAAGTAGTCATCCTGAACCTGCCTTGTCGTCAGGCAGGTTCATTTCAGGATCAAAAGCTAAGATTCCGAAATAAATTCGGAATGACAATAATCTAAATACTAATTTTTTAAAAGCCTCTATTTATAATTATCACGCATAAAAAATATTTTTATTTATTCATAAAATTTAAAGGAAGCGGTTATGCAAAAATTTATTGTAATCTCTCCTCATGATCATGAAGAATGTACACACGTAATTAAACAAACACTCGCAATTGGTTACCTAACTCATTTTTACTGGGGTTGCAAATCAGGTGACCACACTGGCTACGCCATAATTGATGCGGATAATGAAAAAGAAGCTTTGCTTTCTATCCCCACAGTCATTCGTCATAAAGGGCGGGCAATAGGCATTGTTCAGTTTGATCCTAAGGTTGTTGAAAAGTGGTGAACGAAGGAGTCAGGAGTCAGAATTGGGGCGATCAGGGTGATCGCCAATTTATCAATACAGTATCGTAATATCGATCCGCCTTAATCGGAGTGATATCTCATATGAGCCGGATAGCAGACCCCGGATAAAAAACATCTTCGTATATCAAAACTTGTCCATTACAAGTGGTATCGTTGGTATTATATTATTGCTTGTTCAAGCTGAATACATTTCCTTTCACATTGAGTACATTAACGTTGCCGTTTAATACATTTCGATTGTAGTTTAATACATTTCCGTTGCCGTATAATACATTTCGATTGCAGTTTAGTACATTCCCGTTGCCATTTAATACATACCTATTGAGGTTTTATTTGTTTTTGTTGAATAAATGAGGGGAAGGAAGAGAACTGATTTAAAGATTAAAAGACTGAATAAATGTATGACTGAATGAGGTTATATTGTTGATTGTCGAATAACGCGCTTACCAATTTGCCTACCGCCTACTTCCTACTGCCTATTTACCCGGCTCTGACGGGCTTCCTATTTACCCAACACTATTGAGTTTTGTCACAAGTTGCTTTAAGTTACCATTGGTTTTATGCGCCCCTTTTACAAATCGATAATCCCGGGGCAGTGCTTTGAGGCAGTTGTACAGGTTTGGCTTGTATGTGGAAAGCGGATCGGGAGAAAAATAATTTTTGTGAGAAGTAAAACGAGAAACGAAAGACGTGAGAGGTTTTTTGCGGGATAACATTCTTTGATATAAGGCATGTTGTACAGCGGTGAGTTTTGAATTTAATTTGAAATAGATGCTTTGTTTGTAATCTAACATGCCAGCCGCCGGAATGTTAGACTGAATATTGGAGGGATAATTATAAGTTATATTGCGAGTAATAGATAGAAAAACAATATGAAAATTTTAATAATAATTATTGCAGCTTTATTATTATGTGGTTGTTCACCAAGCGTAAACTTTATGAAATATACTGAGAATACTTATCCACCAACCAATTCTGTAGAAGTTCTTAGAAACAAGCCTGTTTCACAAGAATATACTGAACTTGGTGAGCTTTCGCTTAAAATTAAAAAAAGCAACGAAGAAGAAGCCGTTCTAAAATTAAAAGAAAAAGCTAAAGAAATTGGAGCTGATGCAATAATCTTATTAGGAGAAAATTCAGAAGGTAGTGTTTTAGTTCCAGTAGGCAATTTATATGCTTCCGTTGATATGAGGTACATAAAAGTCATTGCAATAAAATATAAAAATTAAACGATGCAGAAATATTACATTCGATTTTTAGATCTTTACGAAGTACCAATCTCAAGAGATGCTTTTGAAGTCTCTTATAAATATCAACTGGTTGAAGGAGTATATTTCCAGCAGCCAGAGCAAGATCATTATACTAAAAATTATAGATTAAAAGTGGGAATCACTGGACGAATGGATGCAGCCTGGCGAGCAAAAGATGAAAACTTTAATCTTATGAAAGTATTGTTTGAATTTGGGAAAAGGCACGTTATACAAAAATTAAAAGATCAAACGTTACAAGAGAACGAAGAATTAATAATTTCTTCTACTACCCACCCTGATAGATGTCCTTTTGATTCAACAAAACTAGATGATCCGAATGATTTATGGATACAAATTAAACTAGAGAATAAACCGATAATGAAAGAAGAAGAGTTCAGTGAATTAGCAGCATTTATTATTGATACTCGCGATAATATTAATACTCTTTTTCACAAGCTTCATAAAGATAAATTATTTCTTATTGACCAAGAAAGAGATTTGCTACAATTATTTAGGAATGCACAGTCTCCTGAAGAGTTTATTTTTCGAGTTACTTCATTAAGAAATATTATAACCAACCTAAACGTTACTAAATTGACCGATTTAATTGATGATAATCAAAATGATAATAAATCCTTAAACATATTTGAAAGTTATTTGAAAAATGAATTCTCGGATGATTATGAAGAATCAGTCATAAAAATATTTAGACATATTAATAGACTTAGAATGAGCTATCCAATTCATAGCGACCAAGTTGACGGAATAATAGAAGCTTTAAAATATTTTGGATTGATTTATCCTATAACTGACTTTACTAAAGCTTGGAAAATTATTTTAACTCATTATAAAAAATCATTAGAAGTATTATTAGAACTGTTTAAGAAAAAAGTATTTCCATAAGTCGCAATATAACCTGCAATTCAAAGCGACCGCCTTTTCGAAGCGGTCATTTGATAAGGTTATCGGCATTCGCTTTCAAAGTAAGGTTTCTATTTAATTTGAATTAGTTAATGAAAAAGTTTTAGAACAAAAAAGTGTTTCGCAATTACAGCATTGTAATTGTGGGCGGCGCTTTAATTGCAAAACGTTAGTTTCCAAAGTAATGTTATGATTTACAGAAAAATAATAGCAATCAAAATCCTTATTCTGATTTCTCTTTTTAATATAACAACTTATTCCCAACAAGGGTGGTACCCAATTAATGTTGTTGCGAATGGGAATAGCCTAAACTCTGTTTATTTTATTAATGATTCCGTTGGTTATACTGTTTCTAATGAAGGTTCTGTATTATTCTCAAATGATCTTGGGGAATCGTGGAATCAATTCAAGTTAACAGAGAGTTCTCTAAATGATATATTTTTTATTGGTAACACCGGTTTTATAGTTGGTGATGAGGGGAAAATATTTAAGACTTCAGATGGAATAAATTGGAATGAAAAAACCAGCAATACCAATCAAAAACTTAATGCAATTTATTTTCTTGATGCTGATACTGGTTACACATTTGGCAATGCATCTACAATACTAAAGACGACCGATGCTGGAGAATCCTGGACAAATATGAATCATACGTCCAACATGCACATTACCGATGGAGCTTTCCCAACTCCTGATTTTGGCTTTTGTACTACTTCAGATGGATACTTAATTAGAACATTAGATTATGGTAAAACTTGGCAGTATCTTTCATATTCAAGCGAAGATTTATTCTACTCAATCTTTTTTACAGACGATAGTACCGCATACATCACTGGTTGGGAATCTGATTTAGGTTTCTTACTTAAAACAACAGACAGAGGTAGTAGTTTTAAACATATCTATCCGGAGATCATAACTAATATAAATTCTTCTTTTTTCATTAATCCGAACCTTGGATATATTGTAGGTGGTGGCGGGTATATTAGTAAAACTACAGATAGAGGAAATAGCTGGCAAACAATATTTAATCAAAGCAATAAAAATCTTACTTCAGTTTTCTTTACAGATTCACTAAAAGGTTATGCCGTTGGCGAAGACAGCACAATTCTTAAGACGACTAATGGAGGTGAGAACTGGTCACTTATAGGTTCTGGGTTTTCTTCTCAATTAATGGCTATACATTTTCCTACAAAGGAAGTTGGTTTTGCTGTCGGTACTAATGGAGAGGTTTATAAAATTAATAATAATGAAGCAACATTAATTTATAGGGAATCTTCAACATATAATGGACTTTACTTTGTCTATTTTATTAATGCATTGACCGGCTTTTCTGGTGGTTCAAATGGTAAATTCTTTACAACAACAGACGGTGGGCTATCCTGGTTATTGACAGATTTTAGACCACAAGATGTAATTAATATGTGGGCAATAGATTTTTATCAAAATCAGATAGGAATTGTTTCAGCCTGGAACAAATTACTGAAAACAACTGATGCCGGACAAAATTGGAACGTCATTAACTCCAATACTTCTTCCTTTGATGTTGCCTTTTTAAATAATCAAAAATTAATTTCTGTTGGTAACAATGGTCAAATATATAAGTCTACAGATGGGGGTGAAAATTGGGTACTTAAAAGTTCCAATACTTCTCAGTCATTAAAAAGTGTTGACTTCATAGATGAGAATAACGGCTTTGCGGTAGGCTGGAATGGAACTGTAGTGAAAACAGTTGATGGCGGAGAAACCTGGACAAGCATTAATTTGGGTACAACAGAAACTCTATGGAAAGTTAAATTATTAAATCAATATAATGGTTATATCAGCGGATATCGCGGTACCATTTATTATACCTCTGATGGTGGGAAAAGTTGGAATAATCAAATTTCAAACACGAATGAAAATCTTAATGATTTATATTTCGTTGACGATACAACCGGTTATATAGTTGGAAATAATGGAACACTATTAATAACAATAAATGGTGGAATAACTGGTATTAAAGAATTGAAGGAAATTCCTAAGCAGTTTTTACTATACCAAAATTATCCCAATCCTTTTAATCCAACAACTAAGATAAGATTTGAAATACCGATTTCTTCGATAGTAAACCTTACTGTTTATGATTTACTTGGTCGCAAAGTTGCAATTTTAGTAGATGAATATTTGAACAGTGGTTTATACGAAACCGAATTTAATGCTGGTTATCTATCAAGTGGTATTTATTTTTATACTCTAAGAACAAATAATTATTCGGAAACAAAAAAATTAGTCTTGATTCGATGATTGGAAACTAACCAGCCAATCAACCCGACTGCCTTTTCGCATTTGGCAGTTTTAATTTTTTAGGCGTGGTGGTTACGTGGTAAGTTTTTTGTTCTAAGTAGTTCCATTAATTAATAGTGTTACAAACTGCACTTGCGAAGAAAGTTAAGCACGGTTTGCTTAATCTTTGGCGGTTGTAGTTTCAATCGGCAGTCTTGTTCTGGGCTGCGGGTTAAGTACGACGTCGTTATACAACATTAAATGAGTTAAAGTATGTATTATAAAAGGGGTTTTATTTCATTTCTAATTATTTCTTTTCTCACTATAAATATTTCAGCACAAGTTAATGTGCCTGATACACCATATTGTCAAAAATCTTTTGAGTTTCTGAAAAACAGTTGTTATGAATGTGACAATTACTCTAATACAAAAAAATGTAAAGTTGAGAAGTTTGATTTTCTGGGAAATGCAAACAATAAGAATTATTACTACGGAGTTTATTTAAATGAGCCATTCCGTCCGGACTATAAGTTTTATCATTTTGCGATTTACGAAGAAAATTCAAATGGGACCGACTTGAAACCTGTTCATTTCTTTCATCCCACTTTGGGTGGTCATACATACTACGACTTCAAAATGACTAAATCAAAATATGGATATATAATTCATATACATTTAGTTGATAAGGACGCCGGTTATGATGAAGGTGAATATATTATTTTTAGAAATGGGAAGTGGGTAAGACTAAGACAACCAGCTTGGTCATGTGCTGCTGAAGGGTTATTACCAAAGAATTTCTATTTGGATTATCATAGTTCTAACTCCTATATAAAAATAGACCTTAAGACAATGTCGATTAAAATTCCTGTTGTACAAATAGCGGATGACATATTCACGCCAACTAATGGATATGTATTCTTCAATCTTGTGATAGAGAAAGATAGATTTGTTGTTGAAAGTTCTAAGTACACTCCTGATTCAAAGGTATCAAAAGTACACTCAAGTACTGATAATGATTCTTTTTCTTATTGCGAAAGAACAATTGATTTTTTGCAAAACAATTGCTACACATGTGGCGATAGTTCAAATTCTGATGGTTGCTATGACAGGGAATTCAAATATTTAGGTGTGCACAAGGACAAACAATTTTATTATGGACTATATCTTCTAAGGACTAAATATAATGATGATGATAGCTCATATTTTGTTATTTATGAGGGAAAGCAGGGAGGGAAGAAACTGAAACCTGTACATTTTTTCCCTGTGTTAGGAAGATATAGTTATAATGTTGAAATGACAGATACTAAATATGGTCTGATCATTCATATCGAATTAGTATCAGGAAATGGTAATTGGGATTTTGGAGAGTACATAATTAATAGAAAAGGGAAATGGAAAGAATTAGAAATTCCAAATTGGAATTGTGTTTATGAGTGGATTATTCCTGAAGATACCTGGTTTTGCAAGGGAAATTATATTGATCTTAAAGAAATGACAAATACATTTGCAGTATTTTCTGATGATGATGCTTGTTGTTGCCCTACCCGCGGATTTGTAACTTCTAAATTAACAATTGATGAAAATGGGTTTAGAGTTATTAGCAGTAAATATGATCCTGATTTCAGAAAAGAACAGTTTTAAAAATGTTGTATAACCAGCAACTAAACCCGACCGCTAGTTTCCGTTTGTCAAATTTCATTTTTGAGGTTGAGTGAATTTAACAAAATACTTGTTCAGCGTAGTTCATTAATTAATTCAACTTGCAGACTGTGCTTTATGTAAACGGAAAGTTAAGCACAGTTTGCTAAATCTTCGGCATTTGTAATTAGTTTTGCTTTCCTGTTATAGGCGGCGGGTTAGTTGCAAGTACGTTATATCTTGTTCTGAAATAAAATACTACACATAATATAGATTACAAGGGGTCTATAATGAATCAACTAAAAGTATTCTTTTCGTGGGCGTTGATCGCAATCTTCTTCAATAGTTGTTTTGACAAAAACAGTTCTTCCTCAAATGATATCGAAGGAATGTGGATATCAACTAAAGAAACATCTTCCAATTTTGGAGATGCTGACAATGCTGTTATGTTAATCAAAAAAACTAGTGATAATAAACTTACAGCCCGTTGTTGTTTTACAGCGCTGGGTGAATTCAAAATGGAATGTAAGTTTATTGATGTACAGTATGATAGCACCGTAAAAAAATTAAGTATAATCGATTCAGATTCAGATACTTTGATTCTGAACTTCGATGCTGAAAAAAATATGCTTGTAGGCGGCTTTCATTCTGATAATGAAATAAAACCGGTTAATTTTGTCCGTACGCAAAAAGATTTTTCAAATTTATTTTACGCCCGTAAACCTGACAGCCGCGGACAAATGACTTATAAGTATATCAAACCGGGGCAGACAGATAATTATTTGCACACAGATAACATTTTCAATTTTGTAAAGGATACAACGGCATTTTATAATTTCATTGATAGGATTCTTAAACAAAAATCCGGACATCTTGAATCAATATTAATTATCAAAGACGGTAAACTTATTCTTGAAGAATATTTTTTCGATTATAATCCAACAAAACTTCATCGCTTAAACTCCTGCACAAAAAGTATTACTTCCTTGCTGCTGGGAATTGCTTTGAACCGCAATAAGAGAAATAATGTCGATCAATCGGTTTTCTACTTTTTCCCTCAGTATGATTCTTATAAAACTCCGGTAAAGGAAAAGATAACACTTAAACATACTTTAACGATGACGGCAGGATTTAATGAGGATGATGATTTTGAAGATAATGGACCGGAAAATTTTATTCGATATATACTTAATAGTGAAATGGATACAAAGCCGGGTGAGAAATTCAGGTACAGCGGTAAATGTTCAAATCTGCTCGGCGGGATTATTTATACGCTTGAAAAAAAACAGGCTGATGAATTTGCAAAAGAAGTTCTGTTCAGCAAACTGGGTATTTCCGAATTTAACTGGGAAAAAGAAAATGGTGTAGTTCCCTGTAATGCTGGTCTAAAACTATATCCGAGAGATATGGCTAAAATAGGTTTGCTGGTTTTGAATAATGGCAACTGGAACGGTGAGCAAATCGTTCCTGAAGAGTGGATTACAGAATCAACAAAACCGTATGTTGCTGAAAGCGATTTTTTTGATTACGGATACCAATGGTGGTACAGAAGTAAACGCAACAAAAGCTGGTGGAATGATCCCGTTCGCGGTAGTAAATCCGAACACGATATGTTTTTAGCACTTGGTGCAGGGGGACAGTATATAATGGTTATAAGAGATTTGAATATGGTAATAGTAACAGTTTCATCAGATTATAATAGAGATGGAATGGATCATCAAAAAATACCAATGGTTATTGAAGAAATAGTTCCGATGTTTCAATCTTCGGGATTATAGAGCTAGAGTACTTTAGAAAAAATAAAGACAGGAAGTTTTTTAAATAAAATAAATGTGGTTTTGTGTTTTAACGACACTTTCATCATTGAAAGTTTTGATTGTGCAATTCTGAGGGGTGGATTTGGAAATGATATTGATATTCATAAAAAATTTATAATGACTTAATCAGGGAGAGAGTTTGTGAGATACCAGGAAACAGGGCGCTTCGGGAGAATAACAAAAAATTTAAGACGGCTTGGTTTTGAAAATCAAATGCCGCAGATATTATTTGACTCCGATAAGTTTACAACTCTAAAAAAATCCAACCAGTCTGATTATGTTGAGAAAGTTATAGGCAGAATGAATGTCATTCTCGGTGAAGAAAACACAAACAAAGTTTTATTTGAATGCGGCGCTCAATGCTGCGGAAAGTCGTGGTCTGATTTTGCTTTAAAGATTTGGAAACAATCAACTTCGTTGAATGACTTTTTTATCCAACTTAATGAAGAAGAAAAAAAGTATAATACTTTTATAGAATATCATCCTGAACCAAATACAATAATTGTTGAAAGAAGTGCCTGTATATGCGGATTGATTAATAAAGGGAAACCATTTACAGTTAACAAAAATTTTTGTAACTGCAGCGTCGGACATATGTCGGTATTCTTTAAAACAATTTTTTCTGTGACGGATATACAACTGGAAAATTCAATATTTGCAGGGGCAAATAAATGCAGATGGATATTAACGATTCAAAGAGAATCGAATTAACTGGTGAAATAAAATGAAAACTCTGAAGTTTGAACCCGTGATACTGGCAAGACTATTTTTTATTTTTAAATCGTTCAAAAATAAATACAAGGGAATACAAAATGAAAAACATCCTTCCATTCATATTCATAAGTGCATTAGTATTTTTTTCATGTTCAAAATCCAAAAGCGGAGAGCTGTTAACATTTCCTGCCGGATGGGAAATCAAACACGATTATATGGGATGTGCAATTATGGGTTTAAGTCCGCTTGAAAATGAATATGATAATTTCAGGGAGAATGGAAATCTTGTAATAGAAAAACTTCCGCAAAGTGTTACTGCCACGGAATACAACAAGCTGAGTGTGAATGTGATGGGCAATATGCTTACCAATTTTGAAATTATTTCTACTTCTCCTGCTGTTATAAAAGAATACAACTGCAGTAAAATGATTTACACTCACACAATGGGTCAGGTGAATATTAAAGTATTGTGTTTCTTTATAGTTGACGGAAAGGATGGATATGTCTTAACTTTTTCTGCTTCAACTGAGAACTTTGATAAATTTTTACCGGAGTTTAATAAAATAGCTGATACTGTTAATTTGTAATATCAAATAATATTATGGGGAAGGAGTCTGGCAGATGTTAGTGCCATTAATATGGTTTCGGTTTAAATGTATTTACATTAAAATTTTTTATACAACATTTCTTTTGTTGACGTGTTTTATACTCACCGCTTGTTTATCCGGTTGTGATAATACAAATGAACCTGATACTTTATTTAAAGCTGAAGAACGAATTACCGGCGAGTTTGACTATTACATGTCGGTAAAAAAAAGTGTGATTACAAATCCTATCGGGTTTACATATTTATTCGGCGATATTGATACAATTAAAACGCGCTATGTGATTGACAGAAGTGTCTGGGCAGAATCATACCAGTCTGCGAAATCAGAATTGAAAAATATAAATTTAATATATGTTATTGATGGCGATACAGTGATGTATGATGTTACTTATCCTGCAAACACACAGAATAAATATGGTTGTACTCTTAACCTCAACGTTAATACAAGGAATATTGAACTAACCCCGCCGAATAAAGGATTACAAACGGATTTTTTAGATGCAACTCTCAAAACCGAAACAGATGCATATCCTGTAAAGATTGATCATCATTCAGGTTCAATAAATGTTAAGACGATTAGCGGTGATATATCTTCTTCAATAGCAATACCGGTTGAAGGTTATTGTGTATGTTACTCTGAAACCGGTGAAATAAACATAAAAATACCACAAGGTACTTCAGCATCTTTTGTGTTAAAGACAAACACCGGCAGAATAACAATTAGAAATCTGAATCCATCATTAACAACAAATACTCCAACTGAAGTATCAGGAATATTAAACAATGATAACGGTACATTTTATTTAGAAAGCAAAACCGGGAACGTTACTCTTGAGGGATTATAAAATGAAAATGATAAAAACTAAAAACATTATTGTGAAATCAATAATTACTAATACGCTTCTGATTATACTTTTTCTTTCATTTACGTGGGTATGTACAAATGACAATCCTATTCTTCAGCCTGTGCAATCAGTTGAAGGAACGTGGAGTGAAGATTTTTATTGGAGTTCGTTCGGTCACATTATTATTGGCGGAGGAACTCTTGAGGACAGTGTTATGATTAAAACTTCCACTCTGACTTTTAGTGAAAATAGTTTTGAATTAAAAATTCTTCCGCCGCACAGAATTTTCTCTTCAATCGGGGATTCAGTCTTTGTTACGAATAATAGTGATACTGTATTTACAGGCTCATACACAATATCAGCAGATACATTAAAATTTATTATGGGTCCTGATCAAATTGCAAAACCTTTTAAGTATCGAATAAATGGAGATAGTCTTTATATATCTCAACTGCCAATATCGGTTGATACATCCGGGACAGCCTTATATGAAATGAGCAGTTTTCTGTGGGGAAATACATTTTCAAAACATTCAGGAGTGTTTGGTAGAAAGCAATAAGCTAATAAGGTTTACTTAAATAAATGTAAATCCGTTACTAAGGTTAGATCAATCGAATAACCGTTCATAAAGTGACAGTACAAACCTTTACGTTCTAAGATGTAATTTCATTCAGTCATTCAAACATTCATCCATACAATATTTTTTGATAATAAATAATTAATCTGCGTTAATCCTAAGTAACTGGAAACGTGTCTAATTCTTCGACAGTACTTTTATCCAACTAACAGATGCAAATATTATATTTGAATATGGAAGAAACAGAGCTTGTCAGTCGCCTGAAAAATGGTGATGAAGAAGCCTTTCGCATTATCTTCAATGACAATCAACGAAAAGTATTAAATACATGTTACCGGATTGTTAATGATAAGGGGACAGCAGAAGATCTTACACAGGAAGTATTCATCAAGGTTCATTCGGCGATAAAATATTTCAGAGGGGATTCAAAATTTTCAACATGGATTTACAGGATTGCTGTAACAAAATCATTAGACTATCTCCGCGCAAAGAAAAGAAAAAAAAGATTCGGTTTTGCAAGATTTTCGGACAGCTCAAATGAAGAGTTTATTATGTCAAAGATTTCCGGAAGAGAATATCCCGGTGATTCTCTTGAAATGGATGAAAGAAAATATTTCCTGGAAAAAGCCCTTAATGCAATTCCCGAAAACCAGCGAATTGCATTTTCCCTGAGCAAATATGATGAAATGAGTTACCAGGAAATTGCTGAGATACTCGGGATATCTTTATCGGCTGTTGAATCACTTATTCACCGTGCAAAAAAGAATCTTGAAAAGAAATTGTTTCACTACTATAAAAAACTATAATTTCAATATGCGCAAGACAAAGGTTTTTTTATCGTCTTATTATTATAGGCAATCAAATGATGAAGAATAAAAAAAATATTACAGAGGAAGTTGAAAAAACTATAAGCCTGATGGATTCTCAGGAAAATCTTAATGTTAGTCCATTTCTGTATACAAGGATAAATTCCCGCATTGCAGAATTAAAAAAATCAGGGGAAGCAGGAATAGTATTTTCCGGAGTTCAAATTTTGAAAGTCTCTCTTTTTGTTTTGCTGTTCTCGTTAAATCTTTTTTCGATCATTGTTCATATTAAGGATGATGACAGTACAACTAAGTTGCGGCAGGAATATCTTGACAGTATAAGAACGGAATACACTTCTAATCCCGGTTATTATTCCGGTTCAACAGGAGGTGGAAATTAAATGGACTGGTTAACGAAACAAAAAACTTATGTCTGGTTTATAATTTTTCTTGTCGTGATAAATCTTGCAACATTAATTTTTTTATGGTTTGACCGATCAGGAAGTAAAAACGACTTTGAGCATGGACCAAGAAGAACAGACAATTTTCTTAAAGCAGAACTTGGTTTAACCGATGAACAGGATAAGCTCATGAAAGATTCGAGAGATAGATTTTTTGATTCATCGGGAAAGATTATGAATGAAATGGATCAGCTTAAGAAACAGCTTCGTTCAGAAGCTTTTAACCAGAATCCTGATTCCATTTCTGTAGACAGCATTACTGCGAGGATCGGAATACTTCAATCACAAACAGAAGAACTTGCATTCAAACATTTTAAGGAACTGAACTCGATATTAAATTCTGAGCAATCAAAAAAATTTCAGGAAATTTTTAACAGGGACAGAAAGCATCCCCATGATCATAACGGAAAACATCCACCACCGACTCCTTTCGGCAATCCGCCTTCAAGATAAAATCAGCTAACGGTAAACTTAGCTCAATTTTTAAATAATCTTACAGCTTTTTATAAGGTGTGTTGTTTAAATCAACAATACTTTAAATAAATATCAAGGCGCAAGTTTATCAATAATGCAGCGTCATACTTCAATGTTCTTAGTTGTTGTTTGAATAAAGGTTTGTTTTACTGGTTCACTAATTATTAACAGTATGCGGAATTATTTAGCAAGACTGTTAAAAACATGTTTATGACAGAATCATGGAACCATTAAAAAGAAAGTTTTGTTACAGTAGTCTGTTTACTTATTGAGGCAGTTAAATAATGCATTCAATAGAAGAGAGTAAACCCGGTAATTACTCAATTCGTTTTAGTAATGAAATCAACTTCGACAAATAATTAAACCTTAACCATTATTTATGGGAGAAAATATTCAAGCCAGAAAAATTTTTCACAACTAAAAATTATTACTATTAGCATTACCTGTTGAAAAAGGACTCCTCGTCTCTTTCAACAAAAACGAGGCGTCTCAAAAAGTATTTTCTGAAATGATCTTCCCGGGAAAATCAGATTATTGGAGGTAAGACGATTTTCCCTTCTATCAGTAAATACAATGCCCATTGATGACGCCTCATTTATTTCATATCAACCCTGAAGTTATAATTCTTTAAATCGCGCTAATATTAATCTATATTTACATCAGAAATATCAACACATTATTTCGGGGATGTTATGAAACGTATTTTATTACTGTTGTTCATCATTTCATTCAAGATTATTTCCGCGCAAAACTTCTGGGAGAAAATCAACTTTCCATTCGACAGCACATCATTTTACAGTGTTCACTCTTTAATAACTAATTCATCAGATCATATACTTGCAGGAACTTTTGCAAAAGGAATTTATAAATCCACCGATAACGGAAATAACTGGATTGAATCGGGTTTAGCAAACCACTGGGTAATAGAATTCGCAAAGAATAATTCCGGTGATCTGTTTGCTGCATCGATCGGGTCACAGTTCGGCAGCGGCGTTTTCAAATCAACAGATGACGGAAGCTCCTGGAATAAAGTATGGGATGCACAAACCGCTATGCATTGTATTTATATTGATCAGGATCAAAACATATATGTTGGTTTAAATTATTATGAAACATCTGGCGGAATTTTCAGATCAACTGATAACGGAACATCATGGAATCAGATATTCAATCTTGCTGAGAATGTTTATTCTGTATTAAAGTTAAGCAGCGGAAGAGTACTGGCAGCCGGATACGGAAAAATTTTTTACTCTGATAATGACGGTACTACATGGAATACAACAACAAATGGTCTGGTTAATTCAACCCCAAGTCAACTTGTTCTTAAAAATCAAAATGAAATATTTTTATCAACACTTGGATATGGAATTTATAAATCAACCGACAACGGGATTAGCTGGGTAAATAAAACCGGCGCCGGACCTGAATACAGTTGTCTTTTAATAACTCAGGACGGATCTATGTTTGCGGGAACAAGAGGGTACTGGGTTTACAGATCCACAAACGGCGGTGAAAATTGGGGACTGATAAATACAGGTATGGGAGAAGACAGGTATGTGCTAAGTCTTCTAACAACAAGCGATGGTTATTTATTTGCAGGACTTGATTACTATGGAATGTACCGCAGTGTAAACAAAGTAACAGATGTTGACATCGACGAAACTGCTCCACCAGAAAAATTTTATTTATATCAAAATTATCCAAACCCGTTTAACCCAAGTACGAGTATACAGTATGCAATAGGCAGTAGGCAATTTGTGCAGCTAAAAGTATATGATGTATTGGGAGAAGAAATTGCAACACTTGTTAATGAAGAAAAACCCGCTGGAAGTTACAATGTACAATTTACATTGAATAACTTAAGCTCTGGGATTTATTTCTATCAGTTAAAAGCTGGTAATTATTTAGAAACAAAGAAAATGTCTTTGCTAAAATGACAATTCATTTAATTATCAATCCCGCAGTGTTGGGATTTAATAAAAGTGAGGAATCATGAAAACAAAACTGATACTATTGTTTATGGCTGCTTTACTCAATTCATCTGTTTATTCACAATGGTTTTCACAAAGCAGCGGGACTTCAGCTTTCCTTAGAGATGTTTTTTTTATTGATATCAACACAGGATGGGCTACAGGATATAATGGTACTGTACTTAAAACTACTAACGGCGGCAGTAACTGGATAAGTTCAGCGAATGGAATTACTTCAGATGATTTAACATCAATTCATTTTGTGAATAACTCTGTCGGGTGGATCTCAGGACAAAACCTGAATGTTTTCAAAACAACTAATGGCGGTTTGGTCTGGCTACCTCAGGTTATACCGTCAACATTCAATTCGGATTTAACATCACTATTTTTTGTAGATGTGAACACAGGTTGGACAGTTGCGAATTATGAATATTCTCCAAATCTTTATGACGGATATATATATAGAAGTACGAATGGAGGAACAACATGGGATTTAAGTGAATTTGTAATGGATGAAAGAATTTATTGTCTTTATTTCTTGAATAACAATGTTGGCTGGGCTTTAGGAACGACACTATTAAAAACAACAAATGGAGGGAATACTTGGGAATACAGAATGACAAACTCAGATGATCCGATTACTCCAGAGTATTATTCTGTCTTCTTCATTAATGAAAACGTCGGTTGGCTAACAGGTGAAAACACTTCAGGTTTTGGGCAAATCCATAAATCAACAAACGGAGGAGCTTCCTGGATAATAGTGCATCAGGATTCATTCAATGTTTTTAAATCTGTTTATTTCGTAAACGAGAATACCGGCTGGTGTACCGGTGAATCAGGTACGATACTTTATACAACGGATGGAGGGACGAATTGGTCTAATCAAGTTACTAATTCAAACGAACTACTAAACTCAGTATTCTTTTCCACAAATAGTACTGGATGGGTAGTTGGTTCAAACGGCACGATATTAAAAACTGTAAATGCTGGTACTCCAGTTGAATTAATTTCTTTTACAGCAGAAATTATTAATAATACTGTATTGCTGAATTGGTCAACTGCAACAGAGATCAATAACTCCGGATTTGAAGTTGAAAGAAAAACAGAAAATTCTAATTGGGGAAAAATTAACTTTGTTCCGGGTTATGGAACTACTGCAGAGCCTCATCAATATATTTTTACTGATAAAAACATTTCACCCGGTAATTACCTTTATAGATTGAAGCAGGTTGATTTTGACGGGACATCTGAATATTCCAAAGTAATTGAAGTTAAGTTTAACCTCTTACACAAATTTGATTTGTCTGATAATTATCCAAACCCATTTAACCCAAGTACGAGTATACAGTATGCAATAGGCAGTAGGCAATTTGTGCAACTAAAAGTGTATGATGTGTTAGGAAATGAAATAATAACGCTCGTCAACGAATACAAACCTGCAGGCACTTATGAAGTTGAGTTTGATGGAATTGACCTTCCAAGCGGATTTTATTTCTATACAGTCCGTGCTGGTGATTTTTCTAAAACAAAAAAGATGATCTTGATGAAATAATCTTGAATGATTGAACGGAATAAATAAAAATTAATTGTTCAGATAATATTTTATAATAACTCCAACCTGACAAAAAAATGAGAACGGTGTTACTTACACTGATAATCATTTCTTTAAACTTTACGCTTCAATTTGCGCAGCCGCTCACCTTTAAATATCTTACTACCGAACACGGATTATCAAACAATGTTGTTTATGATCTGATTCAGGATAAAACCGGATTCTTCTGGTTTGCAACTGAAGACGGACTAAACCGCTACGATGGTTACAGTTTTAAAACCTTCAGGTATGATCCTTCAAATGAAAATTCTATTTCGGATAATTCTATCTGGACACTAAAAGAGGATTCGAAAGGCAACATCTGGATCGGTACAAGAAACGGCTGGCTTAATTGTTATGATCCTGTTAAAAATATTTTTCGCAAGTGGAGAATAAGATCGGAACAATTAGAAACGAATGCGATAACGTTTCTTATGCAAGATAGAAAAAATAATATCTGGATAGGAACCTACAGAGGCGGGCTGTACCGGTTTGATATGCTTACTGAAAAGATAGAACACTGGTATCATAGTCCGGGTGATAACAACTCACTCAGCAACAATTATGTCTCAAGCATACTCGAAGATAAAAATGGTAACATCTGGATAAGCACTTATAACGGTTTGAATAAATTTATTCCGGGAACTTCAGAAAATAAATTTGAACGTTACTTTTCAGATAAAAAAAGTCCCAATTCAATCACTGACAATATTGTGTGGTACCTGACACAATCCGCTTTAAATGCAGATGTAATATGGATAGGTACTGCAAACGGACTTAGCAGTTATAATTTATCGCTTAACAAATTTTCAAGGTATGAAATACCAAATAAACAAAATCTTCAGTTCGGTACCGGCGCTGGTTCTGTGATTGAAGAAATTGTTGCAGGAGATACAGTACTCTGGATTGATTCGTATGCCGGGTTATTAAAAATGAACCATACCCGTAAAACATTTGAAAGATACACATCACAAAAAGCAAAAGACGGGAGTATATCAAGCAACCAAATTCACAGGATGTTTAAAGACAGGTCGGGAACATTATGGCTCGCCTCTTTAAATGGCATTAACTATTCATCAGTTCACAATCTGAAGTTTAATAGCGTAACCAGGGAAAATAGGTTAATAATTAATACCTCAGCGCTAAAGGGTAGTAATATTAAAACAGTGATTAACGGTCCGGGGGAAAAAATATGGTGCGGAACAGATGATGGACTATATTATTCGGAGTTCAAACAAGGACAAATACTTTTTAAAAAACATTTTCAATCTGATGGTTTAAATATATGGTCACTGACTTCAGATACTCAAAATAATATGTGGATTGGTACTTACGGTAATGGTCTGTTCAAGTTAGATTTTAAAACAAACCTGTTGACAAAGATTAATCCAAATGAAACCAGCTTAATTTCTCCGGCTCACCAGTTTAATAAAGTTGTATATGCCGATTATGATTCCAGCATCTGGATAGGTTACTGGGGGGTTGGGCTGGCACACTATTCACCTAAAAATAAAAGTTATAAGAACTGGTTGAAAAATTCTGATATGCCATCCGGCATTAGTCATGATGATGTCTGGTCCATCTATCGCGACATTAAAGGAAGACTATGGATAGGAACTAACGGAGGAGGTCTTAATTTATTTGATGAGGTGAATGAAAAATTTTATCAGTTCAACGGTGATGTATCTGCAATTAACAACAATTGTATATTTGATATTGTTGAATCAACCCTAAAACAACAGAAAAAAAACACAACGCAAACAATTTTATGGGTTGGTACAGATAATGGTTTATATAGAATTGAGTTTGATAATTCAAAAAATATTCAGGAGCTCATAAACAGCGTTTTTATCAAAAACTATTCTATCAAAGATGGCTTATCCGATAATTCCATAAAAAGTATTGAGAAAGATTCAAACGGTAATCTGTGGTTAGGCACCAGCTCCGGCATATCTTTGTTTAATGTATCCAAAGAGGAATTTAAAAACTTCAACAAAGCCGATGGCATTTTAGATGGTGATATAAATCCTTCTGCATCAATTACAACAACAGATGATATAATATTTATGGGTAGTTCTTCAGGTATGAATTATTTTTATCCCGACGGAATTAAATTATCATCTTCAAATCCACCACTGGTTATCACAGACTTTCAGATTTTTAATTTATCAGTTTACCCCGGTGAAAATTCTGTATTAAAATCCAGCATACTTTTTACTGATGAGGTTGAATTATCCTATAGTCAAAATGTTTTTTCAATTGAGTTTGCCGCACTGGATTATATTTCTCCGAACTCAGTACTGTATGCTTATAAGATGGATGGTTTTGATAAGGATTGGATATTATGCGGAACAAGGAGATTTGTAACGTACACAAATTTAAATCCGGGTCAATACAGGTTTCATGTAAAATCAACAAACCGTGATGGAGTGTGGAATGAAAATTCAACGCAGCTCAGAATTATTATTATCCCGCCGTGGTGGCAGACAGGCTGGGCAATTTCATTGTATGTTTTAGTTATAGTACTTGGCATCTGGGGAATTGTAAAATTCCAATCATACCGTACACGATTACAGCATGAACTAAAACTTCAGGAGTTTGAAGCGCATCACCTGCGCGAAATAGAGAGCATGAAATCAAGATTCTTTGCCAACCTGTCGCATGAATTCCGGACACCATTAACAATGATAAAGGGTCCGCTTGAGCAATTAATTAATGGAAGGATTAAAGAAAATCTTCTTCACTATTATAAAATTATTTTAAACAATACTGAAAAACTTCAGGCATTGATTGAGCAGCTGCTGGAGCTTTCAAGACTTGATGTTGAAAGTATTCCGGTTAATAAACACAGTTATGAACTTATCGGTTTGCTTAAATCATTTACTTATTCATTTATCCCGCTGGCTGAACAGAAATTTATAACACTGACATTTGAGTCGAACGTCGAAAAATTAAATCTGCTCATTGACAGAGATAAGCTGGAAAAAATAATTAACAACCTTCTAAGCAATGCGTTTAAATTTACACCTGACGGCGGCAAAATACATGTCAATATAATTTTTGAAAACACAACCGATAACTCCCACGTAATTGTTGAAGTTGTTGATAACGGTATTGGAATTCCTGAACAATATCGGACTAAAATCTTTGATCGGTTTTATCAGGTTGAAACCTCATATCAAAAAAGTAGTGGTGGTTCAGGAATTGGTCTGGCATTAGTGAAAGAACTGGTAAACCTGCTGAGCTGGAATATTTCAGTGATGAGTAAAGAGAATGAGGGAACAAAGTTTATTTTAAAAATTCCTGTCGAAACAATAAATCAGACGCTGGCGGAACAGGATGTAGATAATTTATTGCAGAGAATTGCAGCACAAAATCTGAAACCGGTAAGTGAAGAACAATCAGAAATTTCTATTGAAGAATCCGGTACTGATAAAAACAAACCTACAGTATTAATCGTTGAGGATTCAACAGATACACGGAATTTTATTAGTGATTTACTTCAACATGACTATACTATTCTATCCTCGCCAACGGCTGACGAAGGTATTGAGTATGCATTTAAAAATATGCCTGATTTAATTGTTAGTGATTTAATGATGCCTGGTATGGATGGATTGGAATTTTGCAGAAGAATAAAAACCGACTGGAGAACAAGTCATATTCCTGTTATTCTTCTTACTGCCAAAGCAACAGATGAAAGTAAACTTGAAGGGCTTGAGACAGGCGCCGACGATTATATATTAAAACCATTCAGGTTTGAAGAACTCGCAGTCCGGATAAAAAATCTTATTGAACAAAGAAAACATCTTCACGAAAAATTCAGTAAGGATATAAATCTTCAACCGAAGATAATCTCCGGCAACAGTATCGATGAAGAATTTTTGAACAGGGTTATAGACACAACCCAGAAAAATATTGGAAATAATAATTTTACTTCAGAAAAATTGGCTGAAGAATTATTTGTAAGCAAACGTCAGCTGCATAGAAAATTACTTGCCATTACGGGTCAGGGACCGGGTGAATTCATCAGAATAATGAGGTTAAAAAAAGCTGCGCAGATGCTTCTGGAAAAAAAATTAAGTGTGACTCAAATTGCTTATGAAGTAGGTTTTGAAAGTCCTGCACAATTTTCAAGAGCATTTAAAAAACAGTTTGATTCTCTTCCTTCAGATTTCCATAAATACGATTCGAGAAATGATTTAAAACATGGGGTTTAAATTATTGAATATTTAAACAGATCCGTGAAAAAATTTTCAGTTTAGCCAAAAAAACCATCCTTCATTTTATTTCGTCACAAAAAAGCAAATCTCCGGCAATAAACAGCAATTACACAGCTTTTATTAATCATACTTTATCACCTCAAAAAAATAATAACATATTTAATTTTTAAGAACATCAAATGTTTTTGAAACCTTCACACAAAACAACGCTGCGGATCCCGGGAAAAACCAACTTAAATCATAGCCAAAAAGTTTTCATTAATCGCAAAAAAAGAATGTCAGCTTTTCTAACTGCAGTTGTTTACGTTCTCATAATCCTGATAACAATTGCACTTATGCTTATACTCTTCACATTACTAATAAAGGTTAATATAAAATGAGCTCAATTTCATCAAATATCACTGACACACTCTATAGAAATTTTTACAAAATCATCTACCTGATTTTACTTTCGATTCTGCTTTTCAGCATGATGGATACGGAAGAGAAGAAACCTGTTGAAACAAAATCAGATTACAGGCTGCAGCTTGTTGAAAGCGGCAGGTGAGGTTTTATTAATCACATACTTGAATCATAATTCCTTTAGGACGTGTGAGTTACTGTTAGTGATAAGGCGGAGCAGTAATCCAGATTGAAATCAAATTACTTAATCAACTTTAAGAATGAGTTTGATAACCAAAATGTGAGGAATCTGTCTGAACCATTTAGAAAATAAACTAGAACTTGCTGATCCGATTGCACTTTAAGCCGGACTACTAATTACAGTGAAATTTAAAAATTACTGATACATAAACACAGGAGATTGTATTGTGAAGAATCGAAAAAAAATTTTTGTTTTTATTTTCGTGATATTACTTGCAGTGTCAACATATCCGGCAACTTACTTTGTTGATTGTGAAAAACCTGATGACAGCGGTAGCGGGCTGAGCTGGACCGAAGCAAAAAAAACTATCTCAGCAGTACTCAATGTTTCTTCTTCCGGCGATACAATAATTATTAAGTATGGTACATATTTAATCACGTCCGGTTTGTCGCTTACAAGCAACAGAATGATTACTTCTGATATTGGTACCAACAATTCATGGGGTACCGCTTTATACGACAGCAGTCGGTGTATTATAAAACCCGATACTTCAGTCCGATGCCGCATATTTACAATCACTACAAACGGAATTTCAAATTCTACTCATCTCAGAGGATTTAAAATCACTGAAGGCGAAGCAACTCTGGAAACAGTAAAAACCTGTTATGGCGGCGGAATCCTTATTACATCGGATTCAGATCCGGTTATTGAAAATTGCTGGGTCACAAAAAATACAGCAGCGACAATCTATGAGCAGAGTTATGGTGGTGGTATCGCGATTACCGGGACAGGTACAAATCCTGTAATACAATATTGTAAGATAGACTCTAACATTGCAGGAACAACAAGATATGGTGACGGAGGAGGCATAGCTTCTGTTGAAGTATCTATGCCGCAGATTCAAAACAACAATATTAGTAATAACATTGCGACTACTCACGGCTCGGCTTATGGCGGCGGGATATATTGTAATAATTCATATGCTGAAATCTCAAACAATAATATTTCAGGAAATAAAGCTACAGTTGGAAATTATGGAAACGCCGGTTACGGGTATGGTGGAGGAATTTATGTCACAAACGGTATTGTGCAAATTCTCTCAAACAGCATTACCTCAAACATCGCCTCGACTTCAAGAGGAGGGAACGGAGGTGGAGTTTATATCAGTGGAAATAATCACTTTATAAATCAGAATGAAATTTCAAATAACATTGGTTCTACAGGACAGGAGGGTGATGGAGGGGGAATTACCTGCACGGGTGAATTGACCGTCACAAATAATATCATATCAAACAATAAAGCTTGTATTAGTTCAGGATACATTGGCAGAGGTGGAGGAGTTTATATGACGGGCATGGATGCCATTCTTGAACATAATATAATAGATGCTAACATTGCGTCTGTTTATGGAGAAGGCAGAGGCGGTGGTTTAGTATTCGCAGGGCATTCTGTAGCATATAATATTATTTCCAATAACCTTGCATCGGAAATGAGTGATGGATATGGAGGAGGTGCGTGGGCTTATAATGCGGCATCCTGTGTACTAAGCAATAACACTTTTTATAGAAACGCAAACAAAGGTTTAAGCTTCAATTCAGGTAATGGTAGCGGAATGTACTACTGGTACGGCGCTTACAATTTTAAAATGAAAAATAATATCTTCATCGAGCATAATATTCCCGGAAGTGATACAACAGCAATTTTTTCGGGTGACCCATTAACTAATAACTGGAATAATTGTTTTTATAATAACGGAATTAATTATAACTCCAATGTAACCTCGCATAATGAAGTACTTACTGATCCAAAATTGACCGATCCTGCGAATGGCGATTTTTCCTTACTTTTTAACTCACCTTGTATTGATGCAGGTGCTGATACCTTAGTTTATAATCAGACAACCAATCACAATGCGGGTTGGGTTGTGGATATTGGAGCAGAAGAATACAAAGGAACAAGAGTTTTAAAAAATATCAGTGGAACAGGCGAATACTTTTTCGGCGGACAGGTAAGAGCAAAGATAAATGTAACAACAGCCGGTTCGCTTTCTGAAATTGATATAACCGTACATCCCGGAGAAACACATACAAATGCGCCCGCCAGCCTTCAGAGATGGTATGAAATTTCTTCAACTGGAAATGGTGCGGAATTCGACATCACCCTGAGTTATAAAGATTCCGAACTTAATGGAGAAACGGAGAGTGAGTTAAACTTATGGAGATGGGACGGAGCGGGCTGGAATGGACCTGAACTTTCATCTGATACAAGTTTAATTAACAACTGGCTGACAGTAAACGGACAAACTTCATTCAGTGATTGGATAATATCTTCTGCGAATGATTCTACTGCACTTCCCGTAAATGATAATCGAAGTAATGTAAGTAACTATGAACTTTTACAAAACTATCCCAACCCGTTTAATCCAACAACAATAATTAATTACTACGTAGGGGACGCATATTATGCATACCCCGTTAGAGTAACGTTAAAAGTTTTTGATGTTTTGGGTAATGAAATCACAACACTTTTGGATGAATACAAATCTTCAGGCAATTATGAAATTGAATTTTATAGCAACTTATGGAATCTCTCGAGTGGAGTTTACTTATATCAAATGAAGGCTGCAGACTTTATCCAAACAAGAAAGATGATTCTCCTGAAGTAATAAAATCAGTTACTCTTAATTATTTCAAATAAAGTAAAATGGAGAGGGTTCAAAATGAAACCTGTAATTCTATTAGTTTTTCTTTTGTCAATGATATTCATTTCAGTTACATACAGTCAAATACCGCAAACAATAAATTACCAGGGAGTGCTTACAGATAATTACGGTCAGATAGTTCCGAATGGAAATTATACTTTGACATTCCGGTTATTTAATACTCAGACAGGGGGAACCGCATTATGGGAAGAATCAAGATTAGTTCCTGTAAACCAGGGACTCTTTGATATTGTGCTTGGAGAAATTGTTCCGATCGCTATACAGTTTGATGGTCAATAC
>JAEXTA010000107.1 GCA_023453665.1 Bacteroidota bacterium
GCCATACCCCTTCTGGCTTTACTATTGATTAAATCGGCGGAGCAACATTGTTAACAGGTGGATTAGGCAGCCAGACAGCTACAAAAGCATATATGGATACCCTGCATACACTTCTCACAGACAGAGGCTGGTTAACTGCTTCAGGTTCAATAAATGCTACAACAAATAATCCTCTAAGAATTGCTCCTGCTTCAAGATCAGGTGCATTATTTAATTATTTGTTTATCGAACACGATTTAAGTCATGGTTCACACAATACACGTTATACGATTGAATTGCTCAAATCATCTATAGCTGAATTGAGAAAAGATTTATAATCGTTTTAGAAATTCTGTTCAACAAAGGCTGTCTGAATAAGGCAGCCTTTTTTATTTTAAATTCAGCCGCAGACATTTTTTATTTGCACAATTTTGAAATAATTATCCGGTTAAATAATTTAAATTATAAACAAAAAATAATTAGGATAATTTTATGGCTGTAAAAATTAGTAAGTCAAAAGTACAGGTAAGCATTATTATGGGAAGCGATTCGGATCTTCCGATTATGAAGGAAGCTGCGGAGATATTAAAACAATTTAATATCGGTTATGAAATAAAAGTATTATCTGCACATCGTTCACCATATGAAGTTGCTGATTTCGCTTCGTCCGCGGTTAAGAGGGGAATAAAAACAATAATAGCGGGTGCAGGCGGTGCTGCTCATTTACCGGGAGTTACTGCGGCATTTACACCACTTCCGGTAATCGGCGTTCCGATCAAGGCCAAATCACTTGACGGTTTGGATTCACTATTATCAATCGTACAAATGCCGGGCGGTGTGCCTGTTGCAACAGTTGGAATTAATATGGCGAAGAATGCTGGGATACTTGCAGTGCAGATTATCGCTGCATCTGATAAACTCCTTTTAAATAAACTTATTGAATATAAAAAGAAGCTTAGCAGGGAATCATTAGACAAAAATAAAAACTTAAAAAATGTTTAATTGTTATTAATCTGTGAGACGAGAAAAACTGTCATCTTTAAAATTTTTTTTTGATTGAATGGAAATGCTTGCATAATATTATAAAAATGGTTAATGTTGCCCCTGTCAGAATTATAGTGGGCGCTGGATCAATTCATTTTTTTATTTAATTATAAAAGGAGGTAACAAAGTTACTTATTGGTAGTCATCAAACTATAATTCCCTAATTTTTAATTCATTCTTTAAAACTAATTAGGAGATCTCTATGAAAAAATCCTCTTCTTCTCGCTTCTTTCTCCTTGCTGTAATGCTTCTGTTAGCATTAAGCATAAATCTTGTTGCACAGGAAGCACCATCCGCAGGTCCAATTCCTCTAACAACCACAAAGTTCGATTATTCGAATGTTCCTGCTGATTTGTTAGCTGGTACTGCTTATGCACATTCAACTAACACAAATACATTTGTCAGTTTACCTGTACCCGGTGGTACGCCATTAACATCGATAGGCGCAATGACTTACGGAAGCTTCGCCTCTTCAGGTACTTTTGGTGCCGGCGGTGTGTTTTATCTCACAACAGTTACATCAGGATTATTTACTGTTAATCTTGCAACAGGTGTGGGTACTCTTGTAGCTCCTTTATCTGTTTCAAACCTTAATGGTATTTCTTACGATCCTGTAAGTGGAAATTATTATGCAGTTGATGCATTAAATCTCTACACGGTCAATGTAGCTACAGGTACTGTTACACTCGTTGGTTCAATGGGTGTTGCCGGTAGTTTGTTTATTGATATCGCAATCAACTGCGCAGGTGAAGCATATTCCTATAATCTGGCAGATGATAATGCATACAGAATCAATCTGACGACAGGTGGTGCAACATTGTTAGGTCCAATTGGTTTTGATGCAAACTTTGGCCAGGGAATGGCATTCGATAAACAGGATGGCACTCTCTATATGATGGCATTCAATAATACTGCTTTTACTATGCAATTAAGAACTGTTAATCTTACAACAGGTGCTACAACACTTGTTAACGATTATGGTTTGAACCAGATAGCGCCGTTTGATGTTAACAACACATGTGGTCCTCCTGTAGGTCCTGGCCCTGCTACAAATCCAAATCCGACAAACGGACAGACTGGTGTTCTAATAACTCTTCCTCAGTTAACCTGGCAGAACCCTGCTGGAGCAACTGGCAATCAAACATTCTTTGGTACAAGCCCTGGAAGTTTGAATCAGGTTCAAACCGGTACATTAGCTACTTCATATAATATTCCTGGTGGAAGCTTACAATATTCTACAACATATTACTGGAGAATAGATGAGATAGATGGTTCTGGAACAACCACCGGACCAGTTTGGTCATTCACCACACAAGGTGATCCAAATATCGATACTTTATTCTTTGATGATTTTGAAGCAAGCACTGATACAGTGCCCGTCAATTTTACAGTAATCAATGATGGAGGAACTTTAGTATGGAGAGTTTTCGGACCTCCATATCCAAACACATATACAATGCCTGCAACATCATCAGGTAAGGTATTAGCTGCAGACTCTGATGAAGGCGGAAGCGGAACAGGACCAACTACTTTATTATCAACTGCTAGATTAACCAATCCTTTAAATGGAAGTATTTATCAAACAATAACTTTGGAATTTGATTCTGACTGGAATGCAATTGATGCAGCAGATTCATGTTATGTAGATGTTAGTAATGACGGTACTACCTGGGTCAATTATCTGGCTTATGGCGGTGTTGACGTGAGAAACACACATGTGACATTGAATATCTCTCCAACTGCTGCCACACAATCTCAATTCTGGATCAGATTCAAATCTGTTCAACCAGGTTGGGACTGGTTCTGGGTTGTAGATAATGTATTAGTGACAGGTCAAAATATTGTCCCGGTTGAACTTAGTGCCTTTACAGCAAGTGCCAGTGGTAATAATGTTGTACTAAACTGGTCAACTGCAACTGAAAAGAACAACCGCGGATTTGAAATCGAAAGAAAAGTCGGCGAAAACTTTATTGGAATTGGTTTCGTCAATGGTTATGGTACTACTACCGAAACCAAAGAATACAGCTACACAGATTCTAAGGTTAGTGCCGGTGTTCATGTTTATAGATTAAAACAGATTGACTTTGATGGTACCTATGAGTATTCAAACGAAGTTGAAGTTGAAATCGGAACACCATCTGTATTCGCACTTGAACAGAATTATCCTAACCCATTCAACCCATCAACAAAAATCAGTTACAGTCTTGCTGTTGATTCAAGAGTAACATTGAAGATATATGATGTGTTGGGTCAGGAAGTTGTAACACTTCTGAATTCTACAATCAGTGCTGGTTCACACGAGTTAGTATTTAATGCTTCTGATCTTAATAGCGGTGTTTACTTCTATACGATTGAAGCTAACGGAGTGGATGGAAAGAACTTTACATCTACAAAGAAGATGATCCTTACAAAATAATCTTCTTCCTGAGTTAATGTTCTAATGAAGCCGGTCTGAAATATGACCGGCTTTTTTATTTTAAATCTGTAAACAAAAAATAAAAACTGCTTGCATGATTATTTATATTTTTTTAACGTTGATCATCAAATTCAAGCAATGCTAAAAAAAATAATCATCAACCAAAATTAATTTAAAGGAGGTAAAAGGTCCGCTAAGTTTTTGTTATTTAGTTCGAATCAACAACTAATTTATCAACAAATTCTCGAGGAGTTCCTAATGAAACATTTGTCATTACTTTTTGTTCTATTCTTCTTTCTTCTATTAACACCTTTTATTTCTGCGCAGGATTATTCAATAATGGACTTTGATCCTGAAGCAATAGCAGTTCAGGCAGATACGATCCCTGCTGCAAATTTTCCGTTCCCGACATTGTTTAACTTTCATTACTCGACAATTGGTACACCTGCTATAAACGGCGGTACTGTTGGCGCAATGTATTTTAATAATCTCTTTTATTTGAATCGTTGGAACTCAACAATGTTGTATCGTTATAACGGCGGTCAATCAGGTCCAACAACACTTTCTGATAGCGGCGTTTATCAGGGTTCAATAAGAGATTTAACAACAGACGGATCTTTCTTGTTTGGAAGTCCTGCATCTACTGCAATTCATATAATGAACGCAAATGGAATTTCACAAGGTACAATCACCAGTGCCGGTGGTATTGCCAGAGCAATTGCGTATTCAGCCGATGAAAACGTATTTTTTGTTTGTGATTTTTCAAACAACATTGGCGTTATCAATGCTGTAAGCGGAGCTTTAGTCAGAACGCTTACAGGTACATCAACAATATCATCTAAATATGGTATGGCATATTCAAATGCAGCTAATGACGTACCGGCAGTATGGGTTTGGGGACAGGGAACAACTGCAAACCCATTTAATACATTAACAAAAGTAAATCCACAAACCGGAGCTGTATTAGCGACTTATTTATTCGGTCCTTATCCTGTTCCTGTCGGCAGTACTTCTCACAGCGGTATTGCAGGCGGTGCTGAAGTGTGCTGGATTGGTGATAAATTAGTCCTCATTCTAAACCATCAGAACTGGGCTGTAACAGGTTATGTTCTTGATGTTGTCGTTCCTGTTGAACTTACTTCGTTTACAGCAGCTTCAAATGGTAATTCAGTTACATTGAACTGGCAGACAGCAACAGAAAAAAACAACCAGGGATTTGAAGTTCAGAGAAAGATGGGCGATAAATTTGTTACGATAGGGTTTGTTGAAGGTTATGGTACAACAACAGAGACCAAAGATTATTCTTATACAGATAACAAAGTTAATTCAGGTGTTCAGGTTTACAGACTTAAACAACTTGATTTTGACGGCGCATCAGAATTCTCACAGGAAGTTGAAGTTGATGTTGTAACTCCAAAAGTTTTTGCTTTGGAACAAAACTATCCGAACCCGTTCAATCCAAGTACAACTGTAGAATTCAGTCTTGCAAAAGATTCAAGAGTAACAGTAAAAGTATTTGATATAATAGGTCAGGAAGTTGCAACAATAGTAAACAGTAATTTCAGTTCAGGCAGTCATCAGATTAATTTTGATGCATCGAATCTGAACAGTGGTGTTTATTTTTACAGGCTAGAAGCAAATGCTGTTGATGGAAGTACTTTCTCATCAACCAAAAAGATGACTTTAACAAAATAAAGTTTTTAAAAGCCGGTTCTTTGAGCCGGCTTTTTTTATGATCGTTCTTCAAATTCTTGAGTATTATAATCTGAAAAGTTTTCAAGACGTCCTTGAGTCAATTTAATTATTGATGTTTTCTGAAAAATTAAAAGAAAGTTTTTCAAATAAATTAAAGGTGTTGAAATGAACTTTTTTTACAGATTCCTTTTCGTAATCATATTATTCTTATTTGCCTCATCTTCTCTAATACCACAAAACTATTCTTCTATTACTGATGACTTTTCTGGTGTACCTGCTGTTTATGATAAGGGTGGATATAATTCAGTATTTAATGCCGGATCGTGGTATCCCACCGGTTCTTATCCCGATCTCCCTGCTGTAACATATTTTCAGGCATCGGCTTGGTTAGGTGATACTTTATATGTTCATACACCAAGTACAGCTGGTGGTATTGCCCCGACAATAATCAAATATACCCTCGGTGGATCATGGACGACTGGTACGCCTTTGCCAGTTTCAATAGTCGGTGGTGTATTGGTTGCATGCAACGGTAAACTTTATTATGTCGGCGGAAGTACAGTTGCAATAAATGGTACTGCCACAAATACTCTATATGAGTATACTCCAGCTACAGGTGCTTGGGTAACAAAAGCTGTAATGCCAGCTGTGTTAGCTGGTCATGGAGCTGTTGCGTGGGGCGATAGCGTAATTTATGTTGTTGGTGGTCCTTACACAGGTTCGGGTACAAACTTAAATATTCACTACTATAGAATTGCTACTGATACCTGGGCAACAATAACTAATTCATTACCTGCCGGACAAGGAAGAAGAACTTTTGCCCTGGGATTAACTGGAAATAAAATTATAATGTCTTCAGGTTTTAATACTGCATTTCTTAAAACTACATGGATAGGAACAATCGGTTCTGATGCTTCACAGGTAACCTGGAGTGCTGCCCCTGACGTTCCGACAACCTGGGCTGGCTTGAGCAGACCGGGAGGAACAGCGATCGGGGATTATTTCTTTGTTGTTAACGGTGAGAGGGCAGGGGCCGGTGGATATTATGATACAACTCACGTTTACCAGATCAGCACTAATTCATGGGTAGACATTATAAACAATATTCCTTTTAAGATGTCCAACATTTTCAATGCCGTTGCATCCAAAATGGTGAACGATACAATTAAACTTTTCATTCCCGGAGGTTATGGATCACTAACAGGTGCAACACCTGGTGCAGCTACGAATCAGTTTAATGTTGCTGAATGTGGTGCATTGGTTATTCCAGTTGAATTAGTTTCATTTAGTGCTTCTTCGAAAGGAAACGATGTTGTCCTAAATTGGACAACTGCGTCAGAGACGAATAACCAGGGATTTGAGATCCAGCGTAAAAATGGTAATGATTTTTCATTTATCGGTTTTGTTGATGGTTATGGTACAACAACTGAAACAAAGTTATATAATTTTATTGACAAAGAAGTCGGAGCAGGTCCCTACAGTTACAGACTTAAGCAGATAGACTTTGATGGAACATTTGAATATTCAAATGAGGTAGAAATAAAGATTGGAACGCCATCTATATTTGCTCTTGAACAAAACTATCCAAACCCGTTCAATCCAAGTACAACTGTAGAATTCAGTCTTGCAAAAGATTCAAGAGTAACAGTAAAAGTATTTGATATAATTGGTCAGGAAGTTGCAACAATAGTAAACAGTAATTTCAGTTCAGGCAGTCATCAGATTAATTTTGATGCATCGAATCTGAACAGTGGTGTTTATCTTTACAGGCTAGAAGCAAATGCTGTTGATGGAAGTACATTCTCATCAACAAGGAAAATGACCCTTACTAAATAATTTCTTTTTATAAGAAAAGCCGGTTTAGAAATAAGCCGGCTTTTTTTATCCTGAATCATATACCTATTACATTGCTACTTCACACTCAATTTGATAACTTTCCGCCGATTTTTATTCAAACTATGAAAGATTAAAAAATGAAAACCATTTTGTTCATTATTCTTCTTACTTTAATCATTGCTGGTTGTTCTAAAGAATCACCGGATGAAATAATGAAAACGGCTAAGAATAATATCGAACAACAAAAATATTCAGAAGCTATTCCGCTTCTTGAGAAACTCACTACGGAATTTCAGGATAGTGAAATTACTCCAACAGCATTATTTCATCTTGCATCGATTTATCAAAATAAATTAGCGAGCAATCTTTCTGAAACCGAATCTCTGAAAAAAGCTGCATCACTGTTTAAGGAATTATATGACAAATATCCAAACAGTTCGGAAGCCGGGACTTCATTATTTATGGCAGCATTCATTACAGCAAATGAACCTGTTTCAGAATATAAAG
The DNA here is from genome assembly GCA_023453665.1 of Bacteroidota bacterium. Lineage (GTDB taxonomy): Bacteria > Bacteroidota > Ignavibacteria > Ignavibacteriales > Ignavibacteriaceae. Next base: position 7,478 of record JAEXTA010000107.1, read on the forward strand.
AAGCAACTGAGTTGTACACACTTTTCCTGGAAAAATTCCCTGACCACGACTTTGCTAAAGATGCAAAAGTTGAGTTACAAATTATGGGAATGCCGATGGATCAGATAATCCATGCAGATTCTTTGGTTGTAAAATAGATGAACCAATCAACCCGTGACTTTAAAAAGTTCCTTGAACCCTCAATTATTTCCAAACTTAATTCGCTTGAATTAAAAGCAAGGTTTGTGGTTGAAGGTTTTATGGTTGGGTTACATCGCAGTCCTTATCATGGCTTTAGCGTAGAATTCACCGAACATCGTCCATATCAGCAGGGCGATAGTTTACGCGACCTTGACTGGAAAGTATTCAGCAAGACTGAAAAATATTTTATTAAACAGTATGAAGAGGAAACAAATCTTAAAGCATATATTCTTCTTGATACAAGCAAGTCGATGAGTTTTACTTCAGGTAAAAATATAAGTAAGATGGAGTATTCATCCATTCTTGCAGCAAGTCTGAGTTATATTATGATTAAACAGCAAGATGCTGCCGGACTGACACTATATTCAGATAAGGTTTATTCTTATTTACCGCCCAAAGCGTCAAGATCATATTTACAGGAAATTCTGAAATCACTAAGCAGGGTTGAACCATCGCTTAAAACTAATACCGCAATATCTTTGAACTCAATCGCGGAAAAGATTAAAAGGAAAGGACTTGTGGTGATTATATCGGATCTTTTCGATGATCCTGATAAGATAATAACAGCATTAAAACATTTTCGTCATCAGAAGAATGAGGTTATTGTGTTCCAGGTTCTTGATCCTGTCGAAAGGTCGTTCGCGTTTGGGCAGGATGCAATTTTTACAGACATGGAAACCGGAGAAGAATTAACAACCCAACCGTACCAAATACAGAAGGCTTATAAAGAATCAATGGAAGTGTTCATTAACAAAATTAAGACTGAATGTCTTAATGCAAACATTGAGTATAACCTGATTGACACTTCAATGCCTTTTGATAAAGCATTATTCAGCTATATTCAGAAGCGTTCCCGCCTGTATTAAAATTAACCCTGCATAAAGGATTTAATTTCATCAAAATAATTTTCCGCAAGTTTTTCAGAACTTTCCTTTGACTTACTTTCAACAATTATTCTTATAATCGGCTCAGTATTGGATTTTCTGAAATGCACCCAGTGATCCGGGAAATCAATTCTTAATCCATCATCAGTATTAATTTTGCCTGTTTTATTTTTTTGAATCATAGAATTGATGACATCATCCGGATCGATATTCACAAGGTCAATCTTCTTTTTAGTAATGAAGTATTGGGGGAGAGATTTTTTTAATTCCGTAATTGATTCACCAAATTCAACCAAATGCTGAAGTGTAATCGCAATTCCGACTAATGCATCTCTACCATAGTGTAGAGCAGGATAAATAACCCCGCCGCTTCCTTCGCCGCCAATAACAGCATCGGTTTCTTTCATTTTTTTTACAACATTTGCTTCCCCAACGGGTGAACGAAAGACTTTCTGTCCAAAACTTTTAGCTATATCATCAACAGCTCTTGTTGTTGACAAATTAACAACGACTGCTCCAGGATTTTTTGAAAGTATAAATTTTACAGCTTGTGTAATTGTATTCTCTTCACTGAATGGTTCACCGTCATTTGTGATTAGAACGAGTCTGTCAACATCAGGGTCAACCACTATTCCCAGTTCAGCATTTTGCTGTTTAACAGCTTTCATTGTTTCGACAAGATTTTCAGGTAACGGCTCAGGAAAACGGGGAAAGATCCCGGTTTCGTCACAGTTAATTTTTATTACTTCGCAGCCGAATTTTTTGAGAAGTGGTGGGATAGAATAAACACCTGCACCATTTACACAATCCAGCAGAACTCTAAATTTTCTTTTTCTTATAGCTTCAGTATCGATGTATTTTAAATTAATGACATCTTCAATATGCTTTTGAAGTCCTTCACTATATTTTGTTGTCTTTCCAATCTTATCCCAGGTTTTATAATTGATTTGAGATTCATCAAGAAGGTTCAACATAGTTTTATTTTCATCAGGAGTCATAAATTGCCCGGTGCTGTTCAATAACTTTAATGCATTCCATTGATTTGGATTATGACTTGCAGAGATTGCTATTCCGCCAGCGGCATTTAATGTTTTGACTGTGTATTGAACAGTAGGTGTGGGGCAAATACCTATATCTATTACATCAATACCTTTTGCATTCAGTGTTCCTGTAACAATTGATGAAACCATTTCGCCGGTAATCCTAGCATCTCTTCCAATAATAACTTTACCAGAGCCAATAAAATCAGCATACGCAGAAGTGTATTTGACCAATGTTTGCGGGTCAAGTCCGTCACCAACTATACCACGAATACCTGAAATACTAACCATCAATGTGGGCATTAAATCCTCCAAAAAAGAAAAATTGTTCGGCATAAATTAAAAAAAGTTTATGAGTATGTAACAACCCGGTATTATTATATTCAGTCTGAAATAAAATTTTATTCTTAATGAAAACTAAAATAATACAGATCAATAAACTTCTCATTTCGTTTTTCGGTGTGCCGAAAAAGAATTCAACAGATCCTGATCCTCTTGATATGATAATAGCTACAATCTTATCACAGAATACAAACGACACTAATTCATATAAGGCTTATAAACAGCTTAAACAGAAATATCCTGATTGGAGTGCGTTGATAAATACTCCAGGAACAAAAATCGAATCAATAATAAGAGTTGCCGGATTAGGAAAACAAAAATCAGCAGCGATTAAAAATCTGATTACGGAGTTATCAAACAGGAATAAAAAAATATCGCTCGACTATTTATTCGATTTGTCGAATGAAGAAGTTCTAACAGAGCTTACTTCATTCAAAGGTGTCGGAACTAAAACCTCTGCATGCGTCTTACTATTTTCTATGAAGCGTGATGTTTGTCCGGTTGATACTCATGTTCACCGGACTTTAAACAGGATTGGACTAGTAAAAACTTCAACACCGGATAAAACTTTTTCAGAACTTCACAAAGATTTTCCCAGGGGAATCGCACACTCATTTCACACAAATCTGATAAGACTCGGCAGGGAAATATGCAAAGCGGGTAAACCAAATTGTTCATTATGCCCGCTGGATAAAATATGTACGTTCACCGGCAAAGAATATTCAGGTATCCTAGCATCTGTTAAAAAAGATTTTATGCTCCTTGATAATGTGTCATGAAGCTTAACCAAAGGAGCTATGGCGTAAGAGATATAATAAAACAAATGCTCTATTCTTTTGAAATGGCGATTAGTTCGTTCGTTAAGGTGAACGGGAAAATAACAACGCCGAAAATTTTTATTGCATCAATATTAACTACGGAAGAAATAATCATGTAATTCAGTATTAGCTACATAAATATTTTACTTCATTTTATTCTTTAACTATAATATATCCCCTACGGGGATTTTTTCTTTTAGGGTTAATCTTTTTTTCTACAATAATTTGATCCCTACAGGCTCATTGATTAAGAAAACATCGTAGATGTTTCATTATTGTAAAAAACAGGAAATAAAAAATTAACGATCCTCGCAGAGGATCAATAATTATAACTCATTTGTAGTATGGTTCAGAGCCTGAAGTTTGTACTATCGATAATTAGCTTTATCAAATAAAGTGTTCCCTAATCTTACTTTACTCTATAAATATTTTGCCTTAACTTTGCCCACACAATTCTCATCAAAATAAATCAGGAGTGTTTTAATGTCTAATCCATTAGGAATAATTGGGTACGATTTTGTAGAATTTTATGTCGGTTCAGCCAAAATGTGGGCTTACTGGCATGCAAAAGCAATGGGCTTAAAAATCACCGGATATTCAGGACCTGAAACTGGAGTTAAGGACAGAGTTTCATACTATCTTACAAACAATAAAATTCAGTTTGTTGTTACTTCCGCAGTTAAACCTACCAACTATGAAATATCGCACTTTGTAAATAAACACGGTGATGGTGTTAAACGCTGGTCATTAAAAGTAAAAGATGTAAGAACCGCTTATGATAATGCTGTAAAGAACGGCGGCATACCTTCGCGTTCACCTAAAAAATATGAAGATGAGAACGGATATATTGAAGAAGCCGCGTTAAAACTATATGATGATGCGGAAATCATTTTTATTAATCGTGATAACTATAAGGGAATTTTCAGACCGGGATTTGGAAATCCAATTCAGAATATAAATCTTGACTATGAAGATACAGGATTACTTGAAGTTGATCATATTGTCGGAAATGTCCGTGTTAATGAAATGAATCTGTGGGCAAACTATTTAAATCAAACTCTTAACTTTGAAACATTCATTGAATTTGGTGAAGGTGATATCTCTACAAAATATTCGGCACTGCTTTCGAAAGTTGTAAGATCAAAAGAAGGCGCGCCTGTTAAAAATCCTATCAATGAACCTTTTGAGGGAATGAAAAAATCACAGATTGAAGAGTACATTGATGAATATGTTGGCTCAGGAATTCAACACATTGCAATAACTACAAATAACATTATGAAGACCATCGATGCCATGAGAAAGAATGGAGTAGAATTTCTAACAACCCCGCCTGATACTTATTACCAGATGCTGAAAGAAAAAGGATTAAAGATTACAGAGAATATCGATGAACTCAAAAAGTACGGAATCCTGTGTGACCTTGAAGGCAAAGGTTACCTGCTTCAGTTATTTACTAAACCGATCGGCGACAGACCGACATTCTTCTATGAAATAATTCAAAGAAGAGAAGGTGCAGAAGGATTTGGTCAGGGTAATTTCCAGGCGTTGTTTGAATCAATTGAACGCGACCAGATGCTTCGTGGTAATTTTGATAAAGACTAAGATGAAATTCATATCAGAAAAATTATTAATGAAAAACCTTTAGGAGGTTAGAATGCCTTTTTATGTAAGAGTAGGAAATGTTCCACCAAAAAGACATACAACATTTTATAAACCGGATGGTAAATCTCTTTACCGTGAAGAACTTTTCAGTACAAAAGGTTTTTCAGGAATATATTCAAACAAGTATCATCTCTACACCCCGCCGCAGGTTGAGCGAATCGGCGAAATGAAAAAAGATAAATCGAATGACTGGAACGATGCGCCTCTTCAATACTATCATTTCTTTACAGATAAGAAAAAAACGGATGGAAATTTTCTTTCTTCAAGAAATGAATTTCTGAAGAATGAGCATTGTGTTATTTCAACTGCAAATGTTACTGAAGACACTGACGTGTTTTACCGCAACAGTTATGCACACGAGATAGTTTTTGTGCACCATGGCAAAGGTGAATTTTTGTCAGAGTATGGTAAACTTCCTTTTGAAGACTGGGATTACATCGTTGTTCCAAAGGGAACAACATATCAAATGAAGTTTGATAATTATAAAAATGTAAAGTTGATGATAATTGAATCAAGCACTCCGTTTGATATTCCAAAACATTTCAGAAATGAATACGGACAGTTGGCAGAGGACGCACCGTATTATGAAAGAGATTTTAAAACACCGCAGTTCACAGAACCGGTTGATAAAAAAGGTAAATTCAATCTTATGCTAAAAGTAGCAGACAGAACTTTCGAATATCTTCTTCCTCATCATCCGTTTGATGTTGTTGGCTGGGATGGATTTCTTTATCCATATACGTTTAATCTTAAAGAGTATGCACCGAAAGTCGGAAAGATTCATTTGCCACCTCCTGTTCATTTGATGTTCACTACACAACATTTTGTTGTTTGTAATTTTGTTCCAAGACTTTTTGATTTTCATCCTGATGCGATACCTGCACCATACTATCATTCAAATGTGGACAGTGATGAAGTGCTTTACTATGTACATGGTGATTTTATGTCGCGTACAGGAGTGCAAGAAGGATCGATAACACTTCATCCGATGGGAATTCCTCACGGACCACAGCCCGGAAAAACTGAAGCATCAATAGGCAAAAAAGAAACTGATGAATACGCAATTATGATTGACACATTTGCCCCTCTTCGTGTTACAAAAAATGTGAAAGAGACTATGATGGAAGAATACGCACAATCATGGCTGGAGAAATAGGGAAATAAATCATGATCAAAATTCCTGAACACATTCAGAAACTTATTCCGTATAAAGCAGGAAAACCGATTGAAGAACTGGCAAGGGAAAAGGGGATCAAGAAAATCGTTAAGCTTGCTTCGAATGAAAACCCTCTTGGACCTTCACCAAAAGCAATTGAAGCAATTAAAAATTCATTAGCCGAAATACACCGTTACACAGATCCTTCCGCTTATAAACTTGTAAACGCGATATCAAAAAAATATAAAATACCCGCTAACAAAATTGTTACAGGCAGCGGTTCTGATTCAATTCTTCAATACATTATAACAGCGTTCAGCGATGATGATGATGAAATAATAACATCGGAAGGTTCATTCATCGGGTGGTATGTTAACGCAAATAAATATGGCAGAAAATCCTTTTTAGCTCCGTTAAAAAATTATGCGTTCGATCTTGATGCAATTTCAAACTTGATTTCATCAAAGACTAAACTTATATACTTAGCTAACCCGAATAATCCAACCGGAACAATGTTTACAAAATCTGAATTTGAAAACTTCATGAAGAGAGTTCCGGATTCTGTTCTTGTTGTTCTTGATGAGGCTTATACAGTTTATGCAGAAGATAACACCGAATACCCAAACGGATTTGAGTATAATTATAAAAACCTGATAGTGCTGAGAACACTATCCAAAGCCTATGGATTAGCCGGAATACGAATTGGCTTTGCTGTTGCTGAAGCGGAACTAATTAGGGAGTTATACAAAGTTAAACTTCCGTTTGAACCTAACATGCTTGCACAAGAAGCTGCAATTGCCGCACTTGATGATGAAGAATTCCTTGTTCAAACTAAGCAGGCAAATAAAGTTTCATTAGAAAGAATGAAAAATAAATTCGATGAACTTGGGATTGAATATGTTCCAACAAGCGCAAACTTTTATCTGATGTTATTGAATGATCTGGCAGCGGGCATCAGATTTAATGAGGAATGTTTGAACTCAGGATTAATATTGCGTCCAGTTAATACCTTCGGTATTCCAAACGGCATCAGGATAAACAGTGGCACTGAAGAAGAAACAACTTTTGCTCTTGAAGTGATAGAGAGCGTTTCAAATAAAATATTAAAAGTGAATACTGTTAAAAACTAGTATTCCTATTCTTACAACACGGAGTAATTAATGAAATTCGTTTCCTTTCTTAAAGATGAAGAAGAACGTTTAGGACTTTTTTATAACGATAAAATTTATGATCTGAAAAAATCAGCAAAAGAAATCGGTTTGAAACTTCCTTCAATAATGAAAAAGTTTTTGAAGAAGTTTGATGAGAACTACCAGATTTCAAAACTAGTATTCAGTTCAGTTCAGCAGAATAAAGTAAGTGCATCTTTAATTTCTGGTGAAGTAAAGTTATTAGCTCCTGTTCCTGATCCTCCATCTTGCAGGGATGGATATGCTTTCAGGCAGCACGTTGCTACTGCACGCAGAAACAGGGGAGTGGAAATGATCCCTGAGTTCGATCAATATCCTGTGTTTTATTTTACCAACCACAATTCAATTATAGGCGAAGGTGATGTTCATCTTGAAGAAGATCATTTTCAAAAATTGGATTTTGAACTTGAGGTAGCCATTGTTATCGGCAAAGGTGGAAAAAATATTTTATCCAAAGATGCCGATAAACATATTGCCGGCTTTATGATAATGAATGATCTCTCTGCCCGTGTCTTGCAGATGGAAGAAATGAAACTGAATCTTGGTCCGGCAAAAGGAAAAGATTTCGGTACTGCAGTTGGACCTTACCTTGTTACAGTTGATGAACTTGAACAATATAAAATCGAAACTCCGTTTGGAAATAAATATGATCTTAGAATGACAGCATTCCACAACGGCAAGCAGGTTTCCGATGGCAATATGAAAGATATGAACTGGACATTTGCGGAGTTAATAGAACGTGCTTCTTACGGTGTTGAATTATATCCGGGAGATATAATTGGTTCCGGTACTGTTGGTACCGGTTGCTATCTTGAACTTAACGGAACGTGGGCATTGGAAGCGAAAGCTTCAAATAAAGAGTTTTCTCCTGTTTGGATTAATGAAGGTGATGAAATGGTTTTGGAGATAACAGGTTTGGGTTCGCTAAAAAATAAATTCTATAAATCAGCAAATACATTTTCTTTGATGGCAAAGAATAAATAATATGCTTCACTACGAAACCAAAGATATACCGTTTCAGCAGGTTCATAAATTATTGCTCGGTGGTGTTTCGCCTCGTC
>JAEXTA010000249.1 GCA_023453665.1 Bacteroidota bacterium
GAACAACTGTTTATGCCATAGAAGGCGAGCCGGATTTTTTGTGGGTTGCAACCTATGGTCATGGAGTTTTTAAATACTCAAAAAAAGAAAACAAGTGGAGTAATTATTCAACATCAAGTAATAATCTTGAAAATGATTTATTCTACTCACTCGCAGTAAGCAAAGACTATGTTTGGGCTGGTTCTGTTGAAGGTTTATTTATACTGGATAAGAAAAAAAATAAATGGACTAAAAGAAAATTTGCCCAGGGTGGTGAAATGGGCAACTGGATAAGATCACTTTATTATGATGCTTCACAGAATATTTTGTGGATTGGCAGATTCAGTCATCTTACAAAACTTGATGTTGCAAAAAACCGTTACTCTGACTACAATCTTACTCAGGGCAGTGATCTGAAATCAAATAATATAAAAAGTATTAAAGGAGACGGTGACAGTCTTATCTGGTTTGGTACCGAATCCGGCGTACACAAGTACTATAAGAAAAAAGATATTGACGATAAGAACAACTGGCATTATATCAGTAATAAAAAAAATGGTTTTAACAATGAAGGTGATGCAGTCTCTGTTTCTGATTTCCTTTTTGAAGGAGAAAACATCTGGTTTGCTACAGATGAATTTGTAACAGCGCAACAGCCGCAGTTTAACATGGGCGGCGCGTACAGGTTCAACCGGAAATTGAGGTGGGACCGGATATCAAAGCAGAATGGTCTTGCAGCTAATGGTATTTATTGTATTGAACGAACCGGAAATACAATCTGGCTTGGCCTCTATTACTTTGATAAAAAAGAAAAAAAAGAATATGGTAAAGGACTTGCAGCAATTAATAGAGTCACGGGTAAACTCTATCCTATTGATCTGAACTCACTTGATATCACTTCGTCAACATTTTACAATTTATATTTTGATGGAATCTATATGTGGGCGGGAACCGATAAAGGGTTATTAAAAATTGTAATTGATAATCCGCTGGCAAAATGGACATTAAAAAAAACCGTTAATGAAAAAAATCCGCCGAAGAAGAAATAATATCTCCGCTTCCCTAAAAATGTTTTTGTAAATAGAATTTAACCTTTATCTTGCCTTAAGCAGTTAAATTATTTCAACTCCGCTGTTAATCAATTAGACCTGACAAATTTCCACGCAATAATGAGATACGATTGTAGTGATGCAAAAACTTATTGGCAGAAAAAAAGAAATTGGAACACTCTCAAAATTCTTTGATGAGTTAAACAATGGGAAGGGAAATATTATTTTCATATCCGGTGAAGCCGGTGTAGGGAAGTCCTTTCTTGTTAAAGAATTTTTTAATCAGAAAGAAATCACGGTCTTTACTTCAACAGCATATCCTGAAAACACCAGTTCCTATTCATTGATTACTTCTTTATTAAGACAAAATATCAGGAGAAATAATCTTAATGAAATTGATTTTGGACAATTGACAAAATTTTTATCACCGATTCTTCCTGAAATTGAAAATCATAATGAAGTTGTTAGTCAGGAAACACTTTGTGAATCTGTAATCCAGGCGATAGAAAGTCTTGTGACTGAGAAACCATTAGCAATAATTTTTGAGGATATTCATTGGGCAGATAACTCAACCCTCGATTTGATTCCAAAGCTTTCGGAGAGAATTAAAAACTTACCTTTGCTGATTGTGTGTATCTACAGAAATGAAGAACTGCCGGGTGAACACAGATTAAGAAAAATAAAAGATACTCTTCGACGATTGAGTACTCTTAATGAAATAATTATTAACCCGTTTGGTTTTGAAGAAGCAAATAACATGATAGAGGAAATTCTGAAACATCCGGTTGATGAAAACTATTTAAAATCTGTTTATGAATACACACAGGGTGTTCCTTTTTATATAGAAGAAATTGTCCGGGGTCTTGTTGAAAATTACCAGAAAAATATTTCTGATGTAGGCATCGAATCAAATTATGCAATCCCAATCCCACAAATTTTGAAAGATGCAGTGAACGAAAAAATAAATTCACTTAGTGCAAATGCGATTGAAATGCTGCAAACAGCTTCTATCCTGGGAAATAATTTTGAAATAGATTTTTTATTGAAACTAGTAAATGATGAACAAAGTCTTGGTGAAATTTTTGAAAAGAACATATTAGTTGAATCTGGCAAAGGAGAATTTTCATTCAAAAATATTCTTATCTATAAAGTTATTAAAGATGAAATTGGCTGGTTACATCGTAAACAGATTCATAGAAAGACCGCCGCACTTCTCTCAACATCAGGATCAGATCCAAAACAAATAGCCGAACACTGGCTCGAAGCAGGGGAAAAGAATCAGGCAATTGAATGGCTGTTGAAATATGCAGAATCCTTAATTCAAAATCATGAATACGAAAAAGCTGCAGAAGAATCATTGAGAGCGCTTCAAATTATAAATGAAAGTACTGATGTGTTTTACAGAATCAGCTTGCTTAAACTCTATGCTCAATGTGCTCAACTTACCGGGAAACTTGAAGCATCAAAAGCAGCAACTGAAGACTTAATCGAAATTGCAAAATCAAAATCCGATTATAAAATCCTTGGTGAAGCTTATCGCGAACTTGCTTCTATTTACAGTTTGCAAAATTCACTTATCGATTCAATAAATTACCGTATCAAATCAGCAGAGTGTTTTGAAGCTGCAGGATTATTAAATGAATCCGCTCAAGAGTATTTCATTGCCGCAAGAAAAAAAACTTCAATGCTTCATGTTGAACAAGCACTATTGTACGCTGATAAATCTGTTAAACTTTCTTCACTCCTCGAAAACGATCCGGTAAAAGCTAAAGCACTGGGGTTGTATGGAAACCTATTGGCAATGAAAGGTGAAGTTGATATCGGGCGAAAGATGGTTCAGGATGCTTTGGAAATTGCTATAAACATTAATGATACTGATGCTGCATCTGAAATTTACAGAAGACTGGCGAGTACATTAGAAAGTCAGTCTGATTACATAAGTGCACGAAATGCGTATTTAAACGCTTATGATTTTTGTATAAATACAGGGAAGGAAATTAATGCACAGGTTTGTTTGAGTTGTATGTCTTATATCTTTTTTCAAACAGGTGAATGGACTAAATCAATAGAGATTTGCCGCAAAGTTATTTATGGCAAACATACACCCGAAACATCTATCCCTGTTGGTTATGGTATGATCGGCTTAATCCAGGCATTCAGAGGTGAATCAAAATCGGCAATCAAATCATTAAAAAAAGCTCTGGACTATTCGGTGAAATACAATACAGCAGCAATCGAACTATATGTTTATTGGGGTCTTGCCGTAGTCTATGACAACGAGATGAACGACAAAGCTGTTAGTGAAAATTATAATTTGTTTTTAAACCGATGGCGATCAACTCAGGAGATGCATGATGTTGTGCAACCCCTCATGTGGGCATCTAACTTTTTTTCCGAAAGAGGAATGCAAAAAGAACTTTCAATAAATCTTGAAATTCTCGGGAGGATTTCTTCAACTACAGGGAACAAAGAAGCAATGGCAGCGCTCGAATTTGTGATTGCCGAATCTTCTTTGCAAAATGAAAACTACGATGAGGCAATTAAACACTTTAAACAAGCGTTGATACATCATACGGACCTAAGTGTTCCGCTGGCAAAATTAATGATTGAATTCCGTTTAGGTATTGCTCTGTTAAAAAAACAGGAAACAGAAGAGGCTTATAAATATCTAAACTCTTCTTTGCGTTGTGCAAAAAATCTTGGAGCAAAACCTTTAGCTGCAAAAATAAAAAGAGCAACTGAAAACTCAGGTGCATATTTAACAGAGTCCCGCAATCCTGAATCATCAGAACGAATTAATAAAGCCGGTTTAACAACACGACAGTTAAAAGTATTGGAACTGATTTGTGAGGGATTGATAAATAAAGAAATTGCCGCAAAACTTTTTGTAAGTTCACGTACGGTTGATATGCATGTCAGTAATATTCTGCAAAGACTGAATTGTAAAACAAGAACCGAGGCAATAAACAAAGCAAAAGAATTAGGGATTATCTGAATTAGTGACCATTGATAAAGTCATTCTGCCGCCCACACAAATAGTCATACCATAGTCCGCCGGTTCCGCACAGTAACACGCGCAACAAAAACAGTAATCTTCACATTGTTAGCTGCACCACTCTAAAACTATCTTTGAACCAATCAATTCAATTCATCATAAAAATTAAGGAGTATTTATGTGCAAGATTGAAATAGATGTGCAGAAGTCAGAAGCATTTGCCGATCAATTGATTAAAGTTCTCAACAATGGTGCTGTTGCTTTGATGATCTCAATCGGTCATCGAACAGGTTTATTTGATAAGATGAAAAACCTGCCTCCATCATCAATTAAAGAAATTGCAGATGTTTCAGGTTTAAACGAACGATATGTAAAAGAATGGCTTGGTGCAATGACTGTAAGCGGCGTTATATTATTTGATCCTGATAGCTCGACTTATACTTTACCAAATGAACATGCTTCATTTCTTACAAGAGAAGCGGCTGCAAATAATATTGCCCCATTTATGCAATACATATCTGTTCTAGGGGCGGTGGAAGATAATGTTGTTGAATGTTTTAAAAACGGCGGCGGTGTACCGTATTCTGAATTTAAGAGATTTCATGAAGTAATGGCTGAAGACAGCGGGCAATCGATAGTATCATCATTGTTCAATGTTATTCTACCAGCGGTTCCAGGCATAGAGGTTAAACTTGAAGATGGAATTGATGTCCTTGATCTCGGCTGCGGTATGGGTAAAGCTTTATTACTTATGGC
>JAEXTA010000251.1 GCA_023453665.1 Bacteroidota bacterium
CTTCGCGTTGCATCGAATTAAACCACATGCTCCACTGCTTGTGCGGGCCCCCGTCAATTCCTTTGAGTTTCAACCTTGCGATCGTACTCCCCAGGTGGAATACTTAATGCGTTTGCTGCGGCACTGAACCTTGCGGTCCAACACCTAGTATTCATCGTTTACAGCGTGGACTACCAGGGTATCTAATCCTGTTTGCTCCCCACGCTTTCGCGCCTCAGCGTCAGTATAGGACCAAGAGACCGCCTTCGCAACTGGTGTTCTTCCAGATATCTACGTATTTCACCACTACACCAGGAATTCCGTCTCTCTCTTCCTTACTCAAGATCAACAGTATCAATGGCAGCTTCCCGGTTAAGCCGAGAGATTTCACCACTGACTTGAAAATCCGCCTGCGCGCCCTTTACACCCAGTAAATCCGGACAACGCTTGCCCCCTACGTATTACCGCGGCTGCTGGCACGTAGTTAGCCGGGGCTTTCTCTGAGGGTACAGTCAAATCACAACCCTTACGAATTGTGATCATTCGTCCCCTCTAACAGGAGTTTACAATCTTACGACCTTCATCCTCCACGCGGCGTTGCTGGGTCACCCTTACGGGCATTGCCCAATATTCCTCACTGCTGCCTCCCGTAGGAGTCTGGACCGTGTCTCAGTTCCAGTGTGGCTGATCATCCTCTCAGACCAGCTACTGATCGTTGCCTTGGTAAGCCGTTACCTTACCAACTAGCTAATCAGCCGCAAGCTCATCCATTGACGTTACATTGCTGCAACTTTAACAACATCATCATGCGATGCCGCTGCATCATACGGTATTAATCCCGCTTTCGCGGGGTTATTCCAAATCATTGGGTAGATTGCTTACGTGTTACGCACCCGTGCGCCACTTTAATCAAGATATTGCTACCTTTTTCTCGTAGACTTGCATGTGTTAAGCACGCCGCCAGCGTTCGTCCTGAGCCAGGATCAAACTCTCCGTTGTAGAGTTTAATTATTTTGTAATCTTGGCGTTTAGACGCTTAGTTGAAACCATTTAACTGACTGGTTAAATGCACTCACTCTTTCAAAGAACAATCAAACCTTCTTAAAGAAGGGCTTGAAATTTACTGTCTCTAACTTTTAATGTCAAGAGACCCGAAACATAATTTGTAAAAAATTATTTTCTTTCTGATTCAATTTCAAAATTTTAATGAACTTTTTGCTAAATGAAATTAGCCCTGCTAAAATATATTAAATTATTTCAATGTCAAGATTTTGATGAAACATTTTAAAGATATTTTTATATTCTATTTTCCAAATTGTATCAAGAGCAGGATGATAGTGGCTACACTTCCTACTATACTTAGATAATTACCAAAAGTTGCTACGTAGTAGTTGAAAGAATGTGAAGGTGTTCTGGGTATCCAGATAAAATCACCATCTTCAATCAAAAGATTATTATCAACAGGGGATATCCATTCTCTTGTAAAATTTTTAATTACCATTATTTCGTCAGCTGCGAATTCCCCCAATCCTCCCGCTTGTTGTATGTAATATTCATAATTTTTATCAGGTATTAATTTTAATTTTCCCGGTTGCTTCACTTGTCCGAATACATAGACTGAGTTTTGTTTTTTGGGTATATAAATGATATCTCCGTCGTTAACATTATATTTATTTTCAGGGGAATTCTCTTCCCAAATCTTTTCAAAGTTAACAGAAGCGGATTGATTAATTAACCGGATATAATTTTCCAGGAAGAAATATGAGGTGTCTTCTTCGGTAATGTCTGACATTCTATACATCAATTGATTTTCCAGTTCCAGATATGTTTCCATAATGTCTTCATCAGTATTGAATGATGAAGGATCTACTTTTATTCCGAACTGTTTTTCAAGAACTGTATAAAATTGCGTGCCTGTAAATAATCTTGCGTTTTTTAAAGATGCGATTTCAGTAACTCCGCCAGCAGATTCAATTGCCTGTTTTAAAGTAGTTCCATCCTTCGTTATTGGAATTTCCCCGGGTGATTCGACCTCACCAAAAACATAAACTTTAAAATCTTTTTTCTGAGTCTCGTTTGCTTTAATTACTATTCTATCCCCTCTTTCAAGTTTAAAATCAGAATTAATATTTACTTTTGTGTTGGTCAGGTTTAATCCATCATACGATAAACGCGATACCTCTGCAATTTCCACACCTTGATATGATTGATTAATACCCATAGCAAGTTTTATTGCAGTCTTTAAATCATCACCTTCGACATAGCTGAATTTACCAGGTTTGTTAACCGCGCCACTGATACTAAAAAAATTTCTTTCAAGGTCAACGGGAGGAAAAATAAGCACATCATCATTCCTTAAATATGGGTTTCTATTTAAGTCACCATCAAGCCGGTACATTTCAAGGTCAATTTTTATTTCCTCACCATTACTTCTTTTCAGCAGAATATTTCTTAGAGAATAATTTTTGAACTTCTCTTCAATCTGAAAAAGTAATTGGGGATCAGTTATATTTCCTTTACTAACTTCTTTTGCTTCTGTGTGGATTCTTGTTACAAATTGATCAACACGTTCTGTTACAAATGCCGGAAACGTTCCGGTGACTATAAAATTTCCACCGATAGTTACGCTTATAGACTGATAACCTATACTGGATTTACCCATTAGTTCATCGATTGATTGAGCGTAGTCAGTTTGAACGATAACTAATACAACAAATAACCCTAAAATTTTTTTCATCTTATTTAATCCGATAACAGAATTATGATTTTAAATTATACTGTGTTTCATAGTATTTAATGTATTCGCCTGATAGAATTCTTTCCCACCAGGGTTTGTTGGAAAGATACCAATCGATTGTGTGTTGAATAGCCTGCTCAAATGTAAACTCCGGTTTCCACCCAAGCTCATTTTGAATTTTTGATGAATCAATTGCATATCTCCTGTCGTGACCCGGACGATCTTTTACATATTCAATTAAACTTTCATCTTTCCTGAGATGTTGAAGGATAAGTTTGATGATTTCTATGTTCGGCATTTCATTACTTGCACCGATATTATATACTTCACCAATTTTTCCGTTTTCAAAAACAAGGTTAATTGCTTTGTTATGATCGATAACATATATCCAGTCACGGACGTTCATTCCATCCCCATAAACAGGGAGCTTTTTGTTGTTAAGGCAATTTAAGGTTATCAACGGAATTAGCTTTTCAGGGAATTGATATGGCCCATAATTGTTTGAACATCTTGTAATCACAACCGGCATTCCAAATGTATGATAAAACGAAAGCGCCATCATATCTGCTGATGCTTTGCTTGAAGAGTAAGGACTATTTGGTGACAGCGGGGTCTGTTCAGTGAATAAACCATCTTTACCAAGACTACCATAAACTTCATCAGTTGATACCTGTAAAAACTTTTCAACTTCGAACCGGCGGGCTGTTTCTAATAAAACATTTGTTCCCATAACATTTGTTTTGAAGAACACTTCGGAACCGAGTATGCTTCTGTCAACGTGAGATTCAGCAGCAAAATTAATTACATATTTAATTTTATAATGTTCAAATAAATGCCTGACAAGTTCTGAATTGGTAATATCGCCTTTTATAAAATGATAATTCTTTTTCCCCTGTGTTGGGATCAGGTTTTCAAGATTACCAGCGTAAGTAAGTTTATCTAAGTTGATGATATTATAATCATCCCGCTCACCAAGAATATGATTGATGTAATTACTGCCAATAAAACCAGCTCCGCCTGTTACCAGAATATTTTTCATAAACTCCTTAATAAATTAGAATGAGAAGAATCCGAGGAATAATCCCGTTTGAATAAAAAAGCTATTGCCGTTTAACTTTGAGGGTACATTTACCAGGTCACGTCCGTTATCAACTTCCCAGCTATCACCAAATGTCAATTGATAACCAGCGCCCACACGAAACACAAAAAACCTGTAAACCGGAAAATCAATATTTATTGTCGGTGAAACGAACCAGAAATTATTTTTCATGTTTTTGTATTCAGAACCTGTTGTACTTGTACCTGACCAGATTGAATTCCAGTCTTCTGATCCGACATTTTTATAATAGTCAATCGTCAAGCTGCCCGCGCCAATGGCTGTTCCAATTGATACACCAATATCTTTAACAATTGGTAAAGTATATTCAACTGTTAAAGCCCCGCCGCCCAATGTGTAAACAACTTCTTTATTAAAACCGCCGTCAAAAGCGGATTGTGATGTTGAACCACTGTAGCCATAACCACCGAGTCTCATATTTTTTACAAAGCCGATATAAATAAAACCTGCGCCGCCTGATGTATAAAATCCTGATCCGGAAAATTCAGGTATATTGTTCAGAACTAATTTTTCATTCAACTGATCCAGATTCGGAATGTACCATGCTGGTGTATATCCCCCGCCACCGCCGAAAGGTGCGTCAAAAAATTTTGCATCCTGCGCAAAGGCATGCTGATTCAGTAATAAAAATAATATTGCGGCAAGTATATTTTTTTTCATCAAATTCATATAAATAATTGATAAATTTAACAAAGGCAGTTAGAAAAACCAAGATTCATAGACTGTTATTAACTTAAGAACGGCACAAAAATAATCTTTTAACCGACATAATAATAAGGGATAATTCCTGACCACAAAATCATTATGAAAATATTAATCATAGGCGGAAGTGGTTTGTTGGGACAATATCTCAACGTTCTTCTTTCTTCAAAACATAGAGTGTTAACTTTATACAATTCCCATCCAGGAAATTGTACTCAATTCAATAATTTTAAAGTTGATATAACTGATAACAAACTTCTAAAAGAAATATTCAATCAGTTTAATCCTGAAGTTGTAATTCACACAGCTGCGGTTTCAACACCTGCTCAGGCAGATAATTTCACTTCAAAATATGTTTACAATGTTAATGTAATTTCAACAAGACACATTGCTGAACTTTGTGATGCTAACGGTTCAAAATTGATTTACACATCTACCGACCTTGTATATGCAGGTTACAGAGGTTCAATGCTTGATGAAAATGCTAAGTTAATTCCGGCTTCACTTTACGCTGAGACAAAACTTGTCGGTGAGCAGAAAATAAAAGAGACATTTGAAAACTACATTATACTCAGGACAGCACTGTTAATCGGATTCGGTATGAACCATTCAACAAATCACTTTCACAAAATGTATGAATCGTTAAGAGCAGAAAACGAGGTAAAACTTTTTTATGATCAATTCAGAACTCCATTATCATTATTTGAAGCAGCAAAAATTTTAAATGCGATAATTGAACTCGATATCAAATCCGAAACAATAAACTTCGGCGGCAAAGAAAGATTATCAAGACTCGAAATAGGTGAAAGACTATGCGATGCAACCGGGTTTGATAAGAACTTACTAATCAAAACTTCAATGTATGATTCTGGTGACAGCCAGCAGGTCGCAGATGTTTCAATGAACACAAGTAAACTTCAGTCATTGGGAATAAAACTAAAACCGTTTAATGAATCGCTCGCTGAGATTTTGAGAAATACACCAAAATAGCTTCACCAATCATAAGTGGTGTCCTAATTTCACATTTTGTCATCCCGAACTTGTTTCGGCATCTATTAAACTAAGATGATTCTGAAATAATCCGCCGCGGAGAACAGAATAACAGATCGGAAATTTGAATCTAAAAGTGAAATTAGAACACTACCCAATCATAAATTTCTTTGATACTTAACGATGTTGTTTTACATTTGAACAATGAAAAAGATCATATCACTCGTTTTGATTTCACTTTTACTCCAGCACGGAATTTCCCAGTTCTTTGTCTTCAAATTATTTGAAGTGAAATACAAACGCGAAATCAAACAGATGATAAAAAAAGGTGTGCCCGAAGATCAGCTGGTTTATTTTTCATTCAGTAAAAGCATTGAATCTCAGCCAATTAAAAACTTCAGGTGGACAAAAAAAAATGAATTCCGTTACAACAATAAAATGTATGATGTCGTAGAGAGAAAATATTCACACGATTCTGTCTATTACAAATGTATCCACGATGTCAAAGAATCTGGACTCTTCGCAAACCTTGATAAACATATAAACGACTTCATCGAAAAAAATCCTGCAAAGAAAAAAGACTTAATAACAATTCTGAACTCGTTAAGTGTTTTTTATTCAACAGTTCAGTCTTACTGCATAAATAATTTATCCGGCTCAGACCTTCATTATTTTCTCACCTCAGAAATTATTCTTGAAGGTGAACGGGAATTGATTTCACCTCCCCCTAAACTCACGTGATCCGTTTTACATCATTGTAAAACAAGGGTTGGTTTCAACTCAATGGATATCTGCATCTTTTTAATTGTAAGATGCTTTACTCATTTAATCATAAAATATTATCTATATGAAAAAAATATTCTTGATAATTTTTTCTGTTGTGTCATTATCATATGCACAGCAGGTGACAATAAAAGATAAAACTTCCCTGCATCCGCTTGAGCTTGTTTCAATTTACTCAAAGGATCTTAATCTGTCTGCTGTTACAGGTCCATCAGGTAAAGCCGACATAACATCAATGCAAAGCAGTAACAATATTGTTTTCAGTTACATCGGTTATGAAACGGTCGAGCTTTCTTATCAGGAAATAAAAAAACTCAACTTTGTACTATTGCTGGAACAGACAGCGCTGTCACTCGGTCAGGTTGTTGTTTCGGCAAACAAATGGGAACAGGATAAAAGTGAAGTACCGGTTAAGATTCAATCTATCAAAAGCCAGGAAACTGAATTTCAGAATCCGCAAACTGCTGCTGATATGCTCGCCTCATCCGGAAGTGTTTATATTCAGAAAAGTCAGTTAGGCGGCGGAAGCCCTATTATCAGGGGTTTTGCAACTAACCGCCTGCTGATGGTTGTTGACGGTGTAAGAATGAACACTGCAATTTTCCGTACGGGAAATATTCAGAATGTTATTTCTCTCGACGCAAACTCGATCGCAATCACAGAAGTAATTTTCGGACCCGGTTCAGTTATTTACGGTAGCGATGCTATCGGCGGCGTGATGAACTTCAACACAATCACACCGAAAATTACTGACGGAGAAATTCTTTACTTAAAAGGAAATATCATGACAAGATGGTCTTCCGCTAATAATGAAAGAACCGGTAGCGTTAACATAATTCTTTCACCCGGCAAATGGGGCTTCGTTACAAGCGCGACTTTTACAAAGTTCGATGATCTTGTTGCAGGTTCAAATGGTCCGGATGAATATCTGAGGCACACTTACCAGGACAGGCTGAACGGTGTTGATACCGTTCTTGTAAATCCTGATCCGAAGAAACAAATTAAATCCGGTTACGACCAGGTTAATGTTATGCAGAAGATCAGGTTCAAACCCAATAATGAGTGGGACTTCAACTACGGGTTCCATTACTCAAACTCATCCAATGTTCCCCGTTACGACAGGTTGATTATGCCCGAAGGAACAGGGCTGCGAACAGGACAGTGGTATTACGGTCCGCAGTTCTGGATGATGAATCATTTGTCTTTATCCAACGCAGCTTCAAATTCGGTTTATGATCTTGCAAAGATTAACCTTGCATTCCAGAAATTTGAAGAAAGCAGGCACGACAGAAGATTCGGTAGAAATGTTCTTAACCATCGTACAGAAAAAGTTGATGCGTTCTCTGTCAACCTTGATCTTATAAAATCATTAACAGAAAACTCAAACCTGTATTACGGTATTGAAGCTGTTATGAACAAACTCGAATCAACAGGTGAATCAGAAAACATAGTAACCGGTGGACGCACCCCAATCAGCACAAGATATCCTGACGGCTCATCGTGGAATTCTTACGGCGCTTATGTAACTTATAAAAATCACCTCACTGACCAGGTTATATTTAATGCGGGAGTAAGATTCAGCGCAGTAAATATCAAAACGGAATTTGATACATCCTTCTTCCCTTTTCCGTTTACAGAAGCTGAACTGAATACATCAGCATTCAACGGAAGCACAGGGCTTGTCTGGCATCCGCAAAGTGATCTTCAGTTTAATTTGAATCTCTCAACCGGTTTCCGCGCACCGAATATTGATGACATAGGTAAAGTGTTTGATTCGGAACCGGGTTCAGTTGTTGTGCCGAATCCGGACCTTAAACCCGAATACGCTTACAATTCCGAACTGAGCATTATCAAACTGTTCGACAATATTGCAAGGCTTGATGTTACCGGTTACTACACATACCTTGATAACGCGCTGGTAAGAAGAGACTTCAAACTAAACGGACTCGACAGCATAATGTATGACGGAACATTAAGCCAAGTTCAGGCAATACAAAATGCAGCCGAAGCAAACATCTGGGGAATTCAGCTTGGTGTTGATATAAAATTCCCTTACGGATTTTCATTCAGCACAAACTTTAATTACCAGGAAGGTGAAGAAGTTGATGACGCGGGCGATACAGTTCCGTTGAGACACGCAGCGCCGTGGTTCGGCATCTCACACATTGTTTACACTGCAGAAAGATTTAAAGCAGATCTTTACGGAGTTTATAACGGTGAAATAAAAAATAAAGACCTTACACCATCAGAGCAGGCGGAACCATACTTATATGCGCTTGATGATGAAGGAAAACCATATTCCCCTGCGTGGTTTACACTTAATCTTAAACTCTCTTATGCATTAACTGATTACCTTATGATATTCGGCGGAATTGAAAACATAACTGACGAGTTATACCGCCCGTACTCATCCGGTATAACAGCACCAGGTAGAAATTTTATCGGATCAGTTAGAGTTAGTTTGTAGAGGAGTGAAATGATTGAGGCTCATCTTTGGGGTGAGCCTTGATTTTGGAAAATTATCTAAATACAAATTCACATTTCAAAAAATTTAATTTGTATTCCACTAACAAGAGTTTTTATTAATTATTCCCAATGTCTTTTCTCATTTGTGCTTCTAACTTTTTCCGTATCATTGTTAAATCATTGAGGTTGGATGCAAAATTTGAAACAACAGCTACGTCAAAATTGCCTGGCAAACTTGTTGTGTGCATAAGTAGTGATTCTGCATTAGCTTCTAAATATTTTTTAACTTTATATTGGTATTCATCTAATATATTCAATATTTCTGGGCTACC
Source organism: Bacteroidota bacterium (assembly GCA_023453665.1). Classification (GTDB taxonomy): domain Bacteria; phylum Bacteroidota; class Ignavibacteria; order Ignavibacteriales; family Ignavibacteriaceae. The sequence goes on from JAEXTA010000251.1 coordinate 9,107, forward strand.
TACAAGCCTTAGTTCATTCAATTCATCTAAATACTTGTTATATCTTCTCATCCAATCTAGAAGTATTTGAAATTGAAATTGTATGAATTCATAATAAGCAGATAAATTATAAGGGCTAATTTTTATTCCTTCAATTACAGATGAAGCTTTATTCATTGATTCTTCACTAAATTGTTTATCATAAAGTTCTGAATTCATCAAGTCAATTTTAGATAAAAAGTCTTTATAAACGTTAAATCTTTTTTCTCGAATTGAAGTTAGATTCTCATATTCTTTCTTTTTCTTCATTTCATATCGGATTCTATAAAATGAATAAATGCTTCCCAAAATAAAGAGAATATATCCAGCATATTTTAATAGAAATTCACTCATTATTATTTCCTATAAAACTCAAGCATTGTTTTAAAGCCGTCACAAATTATCAATACAGCAAAAAACGTGCAGAAGATTACTAATAAATTTATTTTGTTCATTAAACTTAAAGATTAATTAATTTTTAAACATTACTATTATGTATATGCATGCAGTTTAAAGTTATCGCCTTGAGTCCACAATGATAGCTTTTTATTATAAGATCTTAGTTCCATATCTTTGATAACAAGTTAAATTACTTGTCCAGTGTACTGATGCTGTATTTTGTAGTAAAATTACTATCCTCGATTAGCAGCTTTGATGTCGGTGCTAATGGTTTTTTTATTGGTGAAACTTTTACGTCTGTAACAGTTCTCCCGTTCAATAGTTTATAATTCAACTGAACTAATATCACTGACACTTGTTAAGTTTTTTTCAAAATTCCTTTTTGAGTTATGGGAATTTTATTGCCTGTTCTAAAACCTGCTATTTATAACCTTAGTTTTTATCTCTAACTTACGCGTTATTGGTCGTTAATAGTTGCTGGTTATAAATTGAATTTCTTTTTAATACCTTCAATGGTAATTTTTCCTTCTGCTATAAATGCTGAATGAATGAAAGAACCTAGTAATCCTCCCAAAACAGTAGAGAATATTATATAAGAATATTTCCTTAATAAAAAAAGATAAAGTACAAAGAAGGTCGTTGAAAATGCTAATAATAACATAATAAAAATAATCAATCGTTCAGGTAGAACAAGCACATCAAGAACTTCAAAGATTATAATAATTATCACGAGGCTTATAATAAAAGTTACCCAATTAATTTGCGTTGCTTCGTTTGTTACCTTATCCCAATCTGTAACTAATTCTACCTTGGAAGAACAACCGAAATTATTGCTAACCATTTCGCTTACTTTAGGCAAAGGTTGAAATTCGCTTGATATTGAGGCAGTAGTGATTAAGAACAATAAAATTCCAGCCCACCAACCAATAGTTCTTCTACCGGGTTGTATATGTGCAATGAAAGAACTTATAATAAATATTGTAAATAATATTATTATTAAAAGAATAAATAAAAATGTAGACATAACCTTGCCTTTATTTTTACAATTTATAACTATTACTTATCCCGCCACTCTTCAGTCTAACACACCGGCGGCTGGCATGTTAGATTAAAAATAAAACATCTGTTTCAAATTAAATTCAAAATTTTCTGTGGTATAACATGACTTATATTAAAGAATGTTATCCCGCAAAAAACCTCTCGCTTCTCTCATCTAACTTCTCGCGTAAAATATTTTTTCTCCCGTTCCGCTTTCCACATACAAGCACAACCTGTACAACTGCCTCAAAGCTCTGCCCCGGGATTCTGGACTTGGTAACTGGGGCGCACAATAAATTCAATAGCAACTTAAAGCAACGCGCAACAAAACTCAATAGCGCTTTTAAATAGGCAATTGGCGGTAGGCAAAAGTTTTAAGGCTAAGAGGAAGACGCAGGCAAATTGTTTATTTCAAAAATAAAGTCTAAACAATAACACTCTACAAAACTTCTCAAACATCCGGTATCAGGCATCTGGCATCCGGTTTCCGCTGCTCCCCTCTTCGCCTCTGAATCTCAGCGTTAAAAAAACCGCCCAAACAACTAACAGATTATTGCGATCTCTCATTTTCCCCTAAAAACCAACTATCCCACAAAAAACACCCCAAAAACTTCTCATTCTATGAACTAAACTTCTCAACTTATAAACCAAACTTCTCAACTTATGAACTAAACTTCTCAACTTATGAACCAAAATGCTCAACTTATAAACCAAACTGCTCAACTTATGAACCAAACTTCTTAACTTATTAATCAAACTTCTCAGTTTATGATTTATACTTCTCGAAATATTAACCAAACTTCTCGACTTATTATTTAAACCTCTCAACTTATGACTCAAACTTCTCGACTTAATAACCAACATTCTCAACTTATCATTACAACCACTCAAACTGTTTCCCAACGTCCAGCCTGTTATCTACTTTAAAAATAAAAAAGGCGACTCAATTGAATCGCCTTAATTGTATAAACTGTCCGCCTCAGGCGGATTATACATTGTAAATTGTACATTACTTCAAGAGCGTCATCTTCTTAACCATATTAAAACTGCCTGCTACTCCGCAGCCCTTACAACAATAATCCCCGTCATTCCTTTGTTTGACTTGAGATAATCGACAAGAGTTTTTTCGGTTAGCTGTACTTTGTAGTTTTTATTTGGTGCGTGAAGAATGTGTGTTTTACCGCCCTCTGTTTTTACCGCAAGCCCTGCGTGACTTACATCCAGCCCTTCAATTGATGTTGTAAAAAATATTATATCACCGGAGTTGATCTTGTTCTCAAAATAACCAACCCTGCTTTTGGGAATGTAGTAATGATCTCTCCTTGTAATCTCCATTTCCTGCTTTTGTATTTCAGAAACAAACCCGGGATTGTTTTTCAGATGTTTGTAACTCTCCGGGTGAGTTGACATAAAGTTAAACCTGAATCTTGTTTTCTCTCCGCCTATGTCATCAGTTATATTTGTTACAATACCCTTTTGTTCGTTGTCATAGATCCAGTCGCTCATATAATGAAGTCGTGAAGGATATTCATTAATTAATCCGCCGCGGTAACGTATCAATTGTAATTCATCCTGAAAATCTTCAAATGAATATTTTTCTTTCTTGATACAACGCGAGAGTGCCAGTACATTTTCAATAAACGTTGTACAATCTAATCCTGAAAAATTAATTACAAGCTGCTCAACACTGTCTTTCTCAAGTGCAAATGCTTCATAAGGCGTTCCGATAAACGACTCACCGACTTTAACCATTATCTCTTTCAAAGGAAGCGAATGTAACGAACTATCAACAGCCATTCTAAACTTTGCATCACATATCTCAACATCTTCCTTTGAAAAATTCTGTGCATAGATATTATTCGTTACAAAGAAAATGTAAATAAAAAATATTATTGCCTTAATCGTTTGACATTTCACGTCTGACATCTGACCTCTAAATAATATCTTCGCTGGTGGGAACGATTGAGTATTCTTCGATTTGTCTTACTCGTTCAAGATTCTCAAAACGCGCGTATTCTTTTATGAAAGCAAGTCTTATTTCACCTACAGGCCCGTTACGCTGTTTACCGATTATAACTTCAGCAACCCCTTCAGTTGAACTTCCGTCATCACTGAAATTTTTTATTCCGTAATATTCAGGTCTGTTAAGGAATAGAACAACATCGGCATCCTGTTCAATTGATCCTGACTCACGAAGGTTTGAAAGCTGCGGACGTTTATCTTTACTTTCTTCAACAGCACGGTTTAACTGCGCGAGTGCTATAACCGGAATCTTCAATTCTTTTGCAAGCGCTTTAAGCGAACGGGAGATGTGAGAAATTTCTCTCTCACGGCTTTCAACTTTTGCGGGTCCCTGCATCAATTGGAGATAGTCGATAATAATCATACCGATATCTTTTTCAGCTTTAAGCCTTCTAGCCTTTGCTCTTATTTCAAGTATTGACTGAGCCGGAGTATCATCAATGTAAATCGGGGATTCAATAAGTTTATGCGCATTACGACTTAACTTTACTCCTTCATCAGGCGGAAGTTTTCCCGTTCTTACAAGATGCGCGTTTATTCTTCCTTCCGCACAAAGCATACGAATCACCAACTGTATAGTTGCCATTTCAAGACTGAATACAGCAACAGGAACTTTATGATCGATGGCTGCGTTACGCGCAAGGTTAAGCGCGAATGCTGTTTTACCCATCGAAGGTCTTGCCGCAATTATCACAAGATCTGATTTTTGAAATCCGCCGAGCAGTTCATCAAGTTTGTAAAACCCGGTTGGTACCGCAAAATCTTTTTTAGTGTTTGAATGGATGGATTCAAAATATTCAAGAGCTTCACGTACTGCCCTGTCCATCCCGACAAATGTTCTTTTAAGATGAGATTCGGTTATTTCAAAAATTTTCTTTTCAGCATTATCGAGAATATCAAACGCATCTTCGGAACCTTCATAAGCAGAACGTGCGATTTCGTGTGCGCTTGAAATAAGTCCCCTTAAAATTTCTTTCTCAACAATTATCTTTGCGTGAAATTCAATATTAGCCGCTGAAGAAATATTCTGCGAAAGTTTGCTTAGATAAACTGCGCCGCCAGCCAGTTCAAGCTGATCCCGTTTTTTTAATTCTTCATAAACCGTAACAGTGTCAATAGCTTCACCAATATCGAACAGATGCATCATCGCCTCATAAATAAGCACGTGAGGACGATGATAAAAACTATCAGGCTTTAACAGTTCCAATGCTTTTGATACAGCATTCTTTTCAATCAGCATAGCGCCAAGAACAGCAGCTTCAATTTCAGGAACTGCGGGCGGTTTTACGTCTGCGGGAATTATTGCGGGAACATTATTCTCTTTTGTGCGTGACTTTGCCATTACAATTATTTCATTTCGTCATATAATTTTCTGAACTGCTGAACATCTTCCCAGCAGCCTTTTTTCCAGTTGGGATTTCTCAGCAACGCAGCCGGATGATAGGTTACCATCACCTTCGCGTTGTGGAACTGAAAAACTTTCCCGCGCATATTACCAAGAGATTCTTTCTTTTTCAACAAACCAAATGATGCGGTTGTGCCGAGACACAAAATAGCTTTTGGATTTATCAACTCAATTTGTTTTTTAAGATATGGAAAGCATGTGTCGATCTCATCATTCAGAGGAACGCGGTTACCAGGCGGGCGGCATTTAACAATGTTAGCTATAAAAACTTCTTCTCTTGTAAAATTAATTGCCGCGAGAATTTTTGTAAGAAGTTCGCCGGCTCTTCCCACAAATGGTTCACCTTTTAAATCCTCTTCAGCTCCCGGGCCTTCGCCAACTAACATAACTTCTGCATCCGGGTTTCCTTTACCGAATACAAAACTTTTTCGTGTTAATCCTAATGCGCATCGCGTACAGTTGCAGATAAGGTCGTTCAACTGGTTTAATGAAGTTGAATTTTCCCAGTCTTCTTTAACAGATTCAAAAAGATTTTCTTTTTCATCTTCATCAGATAAATTTTTATTTACGACTTTAGTTTTCCTGATATCTAATTTCTCCTGTAAAAGTTCATCACCGAAAATTTCTTTCTGATCGATCAATGCCTGAACTATTTGTGATTTAAAATTATCCTTCATTATACCATTAACAAGTCAGAAGTTTTTTGAATTGATTTCAAAGAGTAAGTAACTCTGAAAGTATTTTATTCGCTGCCTGGAATTTTGACATAAGCGGCAGGCTGATCTTTTGTCCTGATTTTTTCAACAGAGTAATTTTATTCGTATCAAACTCAAACCCGCTCTGCTTATCGTTAAGCGAATTAAGTACAACCATATCAAGATTTTTTGAATTAAGTTTTTTCTTTGCGTTTGTCACTTCATTATTTGTTTCAAGAGCAAAGCCCACAACAATTTTATTTTCTTTCTTCAACCCGGCAAGTATGTCATCTGTTTCTTTAAGTTGAATTGAATTTAATCCCTGTTCCTTCTTGATCTTTCCTGAAGAATATTTGGATGGTTTATAATCCGCAACTGCGGCTGACATAATCAACACATCATTTTTCTTAAATTCTTTTTCAACAGCCTTTTTCATTTCATCTGCTGAGCGGACTTTACAAATTTTTATTTCAGGATAATGACTCAATGAAGTTGGTCCCGAAATAAGAGTAACATCAGCGCCTCGTAAGTAAGCGCTCTTTGCTATTTCAATTCCCATTTTACCGGAAGACCTGTTCCCGATAAACCTTACAGGATCGATGTCTTCAAAAGTTGGTCCGGCTGTTACTAAAATTTTTTTGCCGGCTAAATCTTTTTTAATCCCTGTTAAAACAATTTCAACAGCATCAATAATCTTATCAACTTCGGGTAATCTTCCTCTACCTTTTAATCCGCTTGCAAGTTCACCTTCTTCAGCATTGATGATGAAAGCGCCATATTTCTCAAGCTCTAAAATATTTTTTTGTGTAATTGGATTTTGGTACATATCAACATCCGCTGCAGGAGAAATAATCAGCGGACATCTTAATGCTAATGCAAGAGTAGTGAGCGCATTATCAGCAAACCCGTGAGCAAGTTTTGCAACTGTGTTTACTGTTGCCGGCGCAATCAACATT